>JAITQV010000221.1 GCA_031288765.1 Planctomycetaceae bacterium | reverse complement strand
TGTGCTCTTGGGTTATATTCTCCCCCGCGCGTCGCAGATACGCCCCCGCACGGCGCAGATCCGCCCCCGCACGGCGCAGTTGTGCCCCCAGACGGCGCAGTTGTGCCCCCAGACGGCGCAGTTGTGCCCCCAGACGGCGCAGTTGCCCAAACGAGCGGCGCGTTTGCCTAAACGAGGCAGGCATAACCGTTCGCCGAATAGTTGCCTGCCTTTTAATGATAAATTTTTAGAAAAAAATTCCGGTGAAATATTGCCGAATTTGTTGTAATTTGAATAGATCGTTTTATAATTGTTGTTAAGTGTTTTGTGATTTTCAAGCCAATACCGTTTTTAAGAACTTACAAGAAAACGGTGTTTTAACGGAAATACCGGTGCCGATTTTTTATTTTCAGAGATTTGTGCTGATATTTTTATTTTTTTAATATTTTCTCCATTACCATGACAGACAACGAAAATAACCGTTCATTCGACATCCCGTCCGCTCCCAATCAAACCGAAGAACCGCCTCACCACTTTGATGCGGAAATTCCAAACACCCCGAAGAAAAAAGCCCGGCACGGTAATTTTTCAACCGGTTTTACTCCGCGCCGTGAAACTTCTTCGGTTCCTCCCAAAAAAGCCTCCGATTCGGCGGAAAACCCGACAAAACCGGCAACCGCCCATCCAACAATACCCCCAACTTCCCGCCCAACATCCCACGAACCGCCAACTCCGTCTTGGGAACGACCGATTGTTATTGATAAAGCATTTGAACGAATCCGTTTTTTTGTTTTATGTGTTGTGATGGTACCGTTGTCCCTTTTTGCGTTTTGGCCCTCCGTTTGTGATATTGTCCATGCGTGGTGGACAAAACTGGATTACGGTCACGGCTTTTTTGTGATACCGCTTGTAGCGCTGTTCCTTTACCTCCGCCTCGATACCTATCCGGGAACACGATACCGGTTAACCTGGCTTGGACTGTTTCCCATTCTGATTTGCGGTTCTATGCGTTTTTATGCCGCAAACCAATATATGGAAACATTGGATCAATGGTCAATTTTCTTTTGGATTTTAGGAGTTGTGTGGTTTTTTTACGGCAACCGCGTGTTTTTATGGGCATTGCCGTCGTTGTTGTTTTTGATTTTCATGTTTCAGCTTCCGTACCGGTTTGAAGTATTGCTGCGGCACAATTTGCAGGAATTTGCGGCACAATTTGCGGCGGTATTGCTCCAAATTGCCGGAGAAGCGGCTATTCCGATTAAAAGCACCATCCGGTTAAGCACAATGGAATTAGCCGTCGAACAAGCGTGCAGCGGAATCCGTTTCCTAATCAGTATTTTCGCTATTTCCTTTGCAACCATCCTGCTCATCAAAAGAGCTTGGTGGCAAAATATTTTAATTTTGGCAATTGCTGTTCCGATTGCCTTGTTTGTTAATGCCGCACGCATCGCAACCACCGGAATCCTTTTACTCCATTTCAGCGGATTTATCGACAGCATCACCCCCGAACATCGAAATCCGGCTGCTATCGCCGATGAAATCGCCGGAATTAGTATGATTTTTGTTGCTTTTGGCATTTTTATTGCCTTCGTGTTTTATTTAGGTAAAGTTTTTCGCAAAGTGGAAATTTAAATTGAATGCCGCTTTTTGCCAAATTAACATAAATAATTAAAATGAAGATTAGTAATTATTCAGTGGAATGTTTTTTTGTCCTAAGCCCGAAGGGCGAAATTTGCATAACCGGTAGCGAAACGCAACCGCTGGAATTCCGATCTGTAGGTTGCGCTTCGCTCCACCTACGGTTATGCAAATCACACTTCTTGCGGGGTTAAGATTCAGTGTTAATACTGAAAAGTTAATACTGAAAAGTTAATACTGAAAACAAACGGCTGAACAAATACAATATGTTTTGTTAATTGATTGATTTTTCCGTTTTCGGATTTTCGTTTGAGAATACTTCAAATTGCGAGAGTAACACGATGTCCCAGAATAATATTCCGCCGACAAACGAGATGGTTCCAACCGGTACGTTAGACCCTATGACGGAAACCATGCCTTCCGCTCCTCCCTATTACGGTCAGGATGCCGCTATGCCCGATAAACCGAAACCGGTATTGGATTCTATCGAGTTGCTCAAAGTAACACCGCAAATTATGGTTTTACTTGTCGCGTCCGCTCTGAAACGTAATTGGAAATGGGCATTGCCCGCCGGGGTTGTGATTGCGTTGATTATGTTTGCCGCTATTTACGTATCGTTTCCGGTTCGGTACGAAGCAACCGCTTACATGCAAATTCTTTCCCAAAAGCCGTATTTTATTTTTGATGAAAAACAACAAAAACAGTACGACGCTTACGTAACAACACAATTTTCAATTATCCGAAGTCCGATGATTCTTGAAAAGGCGTTGGAAACTCCCGATGTTGCCAGTATTCCTTATGTAATCAAGCAAAAAAATAAAGTGGAATGGCTCGCCAAATCGCTGAAATTAAGACAAACACAGAACAAATCGGAAGTGGTAACGCTCGGAATTGAAATGGAAGGCGCCGAAGATGCCGCAAAAGTGGTCAATAGTGTTGTAACCGCGTTTTTCGAAGATTACGCAAATCAGGCTCAGGCTTGGAATTCCAAATTACTCACTCAATTAAATTTGGAACTAAACCGTCAAAGAGCCCTCGCAAGACTTCTTCAGGATGAAATTCGCAACGGAATGGAAGAAGCCGCCAAAAAAGGCGGTGCCGCAAGTAAAGACGGATTATCCGGCGGATTGAATCAAGGCGAATCAATTCTTCGCGATATTTATTTGTACGAATCAAAATTGGAAGCATTGCGGGCGGAAGAGAAAATGCTCAAAGAATCCATGACGGAAGGAATGAATATTCCGCAATCCCTTGTGGTAAAGGCTATCGAAAACGATCCGATGTTGCGAATGTTGCAAACAAAATTGGTCGATTTGCGTGACCAAGTTGCTTCCTTGAAAAAAACATTGGTACGGGAAGATGACCCGAAAATTACCTTTTACCAAAATCAAATCAAAGAAATCGAAAAGAAAATCGAAGAAGAATATTACAGTGCCGGAGCAAATAAAATCAAAGATATTCAACGTTCTTTGGTTACAAATCTGGAACAGGCGGTTTGGGAAAAATCAAGGGAAATACGGTCTCAGGAAATTCTGGTCGAAAATCTCAATAAAAGATATAACGAACAAATTAACAATGTCGGTCAACGAACAGTTCAAATTGCCGATGTTACATTTCAGCAGGCTCAACTTGAACGAATCAATAAAATTCTCGACCAATTGGAAACCCGTGTTGTCAGTCTGCAAACCGAACGATATGCTCCCGATCAAATCGAACTGAAAAAAAAGGCAACCATTCCCACAAAACCCAATAACACAAAACAATTACTTTTTGCTTCTGTTGGGGCGTTGGGATGTTTTTGTTTTCCGTTGTTTTTGGGAATTGCCATCGAACGGCTCAAACCGCGGCTTTATCATGTTTCTCAAATTCGGCGGGCAATTTCTCAGGTAATTATTGGTGAAATTATGGAACCGCCGGTTGCGTGGATTCATGGCGGAACATTCAGAAAACGTTTAGCCCGTTATCGGGAGAGTGTTCATAATTGGTGTACGCATCTTTTGCTTAGTGATCCGTTTCGGAATTGCCGGACGCTTGCTGTGGCGAGTGTTTCCGGCGATGACGGTAAAACGTTTTTAGCGGTTCAGGTCGCTGTTGCAATGGCTCAAATGAAAAGCGGTCCGGTGTTGTTAATTGATGCGGATATGCGTGTGGGACGGCTGCATTTGTTATTCGGTAACGAAGAAACCGGAATCGGTTTGGCGGATGTTTTATCGTTCCGCAATGGTTTTGGTGAAGCGGTTGTTTTGAATGAGCGGGAACCAAATCTGCATTTGCTCTCCGCCGGACAATTGGATGTTTCGCCTTATGAATTGCTTGGGGACGGACGTTTTCGGGAACTTTTGGATACGTTGGAATCGCATTATTCCTTGGTGCTGGTTGTTCTTCCGCCGGTTGCGAATGCCGCCGAATCTCTCATCATGGCGTCAAGTACCGATTCCGTATTGCTCTGTGTTCGTCAGGGCGAAACAATTCTGGCAGCAATGGAAGATGTTTACAGAAAACTTGTCTGCACGGGAAGTTCTGTTGACGGAATTGTTGTTAAGGATATTCCTTACTACCAAATGGCGGGAAAAGACGGCGGTTTTGCCGATAAATTGGAACAAATCCGGCTTGCCCATTTACTCCAATACACCGATTGATTAAACTATATTCATCATTCATCTTACAACCTACACTTTCCAAAATTAAATTGCATAATATTTCACAATTTAGAGAGATTTATTTTTTTACCTATTTTGCCGAATGTCTGAAAGTCTAAAAAATAAAAACCGCGAAAAACACAAAAAATCCGCAAAAGAACATGAAACGAGTTTTCTTTCATCACAACCGGTTGATTACAATGCACTTAACGAGTTTAGGAAAAAGTATCAGCATGATGCTTTTTGCAAAGACAAATTGTGTAATGTCCGAAAAGCACGAAAATTTTTGAGCCATGTTCTTAAACCGGAAGTGTTGGAATTTCTCGATCTTGAGCGATTGCAAGTTGACCCGGAAACATTCGTCGATGAAGAACTTAAACGGTTGTATGTGGACGTGTTGTATCGGATTCCGATCAAACACAGTAACGAAAGTATTGTTGTTTTCATTCTGATAGAATTGAAAACCGAAAACGATAAATGGACGATTTTTCAATTGGTCAAATATGTTATTCGCATTTGGGATCGGGAATTTAAGGCTGTTGAAGCGGCGGCGCATGCCCCCGACGCCACAGTGGAAAGTAAACGGCGTTTTGAAACGTTTTTGTTGCCAATGGTTCTTCCGATCATTTTTCATTACGGCGAGAACAAATTTACGGCACCGACCGAGTTGATAGAATTGATTCGGAAATTGCAAGGATTGGAAGAGTTTACGTTGAACATGAAAGCACTCTTGTTTGACGCCGCAACCCTTGTTCCTAAGGATTTTCCTCAAGACCCCGAACTTGGTGTTCTTTTCATGGTTTTGCAAGCGGTTTTTAGTGAAAATGTTGTAACATATCTCATGGAGATTTATGAGAAGTTGCAACCGACGTTCAACTTAAAAGAATCCCAACAAGAATGGCGAGACGCCGTGTATTATGCGACCACCAGCGCAAAACATTTCAAACGTCAAGATTATACCAACCTCATTAAACAAACTCAAAAGAAAGGAATTCCG
>JAITQV010000125.1 GCA_031288765.1 Planctomycetaceae bacterium | reverse complement strand
AGGGCATTTTCGATCCAAACGATTTCACTATGAATATGGCTGACCACCGTGCCGTATTCATAAGCAAGGTGTTCCATTGTCCGGTATTCACGCCAATATTGGAGTGTCCAAAGGAGTTTATTTTCTAGGGGGATACGGCTGGGGCGTCCGCCAAACTTATGGCGTTCGGCATCGGCAATTCGGAGAATGTCAAGCAATTTGGAAAAAGTGGGTTTCGAAACCCCGAAAAGCTTTTTGAATTGTCGATGACTTAAATTGAAGGCTTTCGTTACTTCCGGAGAATACATTATCGGTCAAGTGACGGCGAAACAGGGCCACATCCTGCCCCAATTGAGTATAATGTTATTCTAAATTTTTTTACAAATTTTCACCCTTTTACCAGACATCATACTAATGAAACAAAACGGACGACTCCATTTTGTTACGTCATCAAATCGTGAGCGCACTTCGCGGTGGTCAATCCGAGCGTTCGGTATCGAGTCAATTTGAAGTAAGCCGTTCCGTTGTTCGTCGTTGGTTTCAACGAGCGGGGTTGGAGCGATTGGATCGAGTCGACCGGAGTGATCATCGCAACACCCGCGGCACAACTCATAATCGCACGTCACGTGATGTTGAAGAATGTATTTTAAAGATGCGCAACTATCTTAAGGTGACAAGTGTCTTAGGTGTGTATGGTGCGGCGGCGATTCATCGTATAATGAATTTACAAAGTTGTCCGAGTATTCTGAGTATTCGCACGATTAATAGGACACTTCATGCAGAGTTGGATTCGTTTGATTATATCGAAGATTTACGTCTTTCGGGCAAGCACGGTTTTGTACAACTGTTGAATGGTATTTCGTTACACAGTCATTGGGGTTTGTTCGTTTCCGTTTCCTTGTATGACTATGTAAAATACAGTGTTTGCGTTGTCGGAACATTGGCGGGAATTTGGAATTCCTTCCTACGCTCAGTTTGACAACTCCCCCTGTTTTTACCGGTTCACGGCATTCGGATTCTGTGGGGCAAGTGATACGTTTTTGTTTATCACTTGGGGTGATACCAGTGTTTGCCCTAATGCTACTGTATTATTTGTAGTATTATTGTAAATTCTTTTATATCAAGTAGTTGTGTTGTTATTTTGACTTTTGATTTTTCTTATACTTTTTTTATAACTGTCTATTTAAATCTGAAATTGGGAGGTACAAAAATAAAAAAATTCATAATTGCAGATTTCATGTCTTTGTAATCTGTTGATTTTACCCAAGTTTTCAGAAAATTGTTAATATAGGATATTTTAAAATTTAAATTGATAGTTACCTTTTTTTGTAACATTTTCTCGGTTTGGTTATTGGGGGGGATATTAATTGAATTATACCTAAGTCTAAACTATGAAAAAACTTAAAACACCACAGCAGTATTAGGGCGTTGCCCTACGCTACTGATAGAGGGCTTTCAGCCCTAGTTTCGGGATAGCGGACTGAATAGATACCCTATTGGTAAGTTAGCGAAAAGGTCTATTGTTTTTTGGTATCTATTCAGTCATCTGCCCTATTGTCGGGACAAATCACTGAATAGATACAAACCATTTAGTTTTAGAAAAAGACCAACCGGTTACAAAACTTCTTTCCTTTGTCTTTTAAGCCCGCAAGGGGTATGATTCAGTGTTAATACTGAAAACAAAGGACAAAATAGATGCCTGCATATCAATAATTTTAGATAGCAGGCAAACCAAAAGATAAATTAAAGCGGAGAGGACAGGATTTGAACCTGCGGAACCCGTAAGAGTTCACGGGTTTAGCAAACCCGCGCAATAGACCACTCTGCCACCTCTCCAATTGGTAGGTATTATAATAGTTCACCAAATAAATACAAGTCCGGTTTTCCTTTTTTTTGAAAATAAAATAAACCTAGCCGGATTCTTATTCCCCTGCTAAAATAAACATGTAAGAAATTTGTGTTTGTGTGTTCGCTGATTTTCCCCGCTGTTCATAAAACAAATCGGAATTATTCCGAATCTGTTTGGCGGATAAGCGGGATTGAGTGCAACCGTTTCGGCAACACTATAAATTAATAGAAGTATTCCGGTTGGTCGGGTTGATATTGAACCTATTTTTAAGTCCGTTTCATACGGTTATTCGGGAGTTTTGAGTGGCATCGTTCTATGTGATTCAAGGAAATGACCAAGGGCGGCGTTTTGAACTCCCCAAAACAGTATCCACAATCGGTCGTGCTTGCGATAATCATGTTCGGATTCGGGACGGGGAAGTTTCACGTTGTCACGCCCATGTTCTTTGGGCGGAGGATCGCTTTTATTTAATCGATAACAACAGCACAAACGGCGTTTATCTCAACAACAAACGGGAAAAAAATTGTATTCTGAACAACGGCGATCAAATCCTATTGGGACAAACATTGCTTCTTTTTACGCAAAACGAAACGGACGATTCCGGCGAAAATGAACATTGTGATTCTTCGCAACAACCGACCCAATGGTCAATCGGAACGGTTGGAGCAATTGATTGGACAAAAACAGACGAAATAATTTTTTCATCGGCGGAATCCGGTGTTTCCGGTGAAAATTCCGCCGGATGTTGTCCGGTTTTATCTTGTACGCAAAACCGCGATTTTCCGGCAATTTCCGCACACTTGGACATGTTGTATCATACGTTGTCGGCAACAAGCCGGATATTGGAAATCGAAACTCTTTTACAACAAATATTGGAACAAACCGCCCAATGGATTACAATCGACCGGAGTTGTATTTTGCTTTACGATTCCGAGTTACAGCAATTAGTTCCTCAAACGTTTCGGTCTTTTTCCGGCAACAAAAATCAGGAACAACCGTTACGGTTAGCGATAAATCAGTCGGTGATTGAGTATGTGATGAACCGGCGGGAAGGGATTCTGACAACGGAAAAATGTGCGGAAAACGACCGTAATCAAACGAATTGCGGCGATCAAATGATTCGTGAAATACTCTGTGTTCCCATGTCGGGGCGTGACGGGTTGGTTGGGATCATTTATCTTGACACGCCTCCGCGTGTTGCGGCGGCGAATACTTTTACCAACCAATATCTGACGCCGGATCACCTGCATTTAATGATTGTTGTTGCTCAACAAATTGCATTGGCGGTTGAAAACAGGCGGCTGCAACAAAAAACGGTTCGGACGGAACATCTTGCGGTTGTGGGGCAAACGGTGGCGACACTTTCCCATCACGTCAAAAACATTTTGCAGGGAATTGACGGCGGTTCCTATCTTATCCGAAACGGAATAAATAACCGTAATGAAAACATGATTCAACAAGGTTGGCAAATAGTCGAAAAAAATCAAAAACGAATTTCGCAACTGATTCTTGATATATTGACGCTTAGCAAGGAACGTGAACCCGATTACAAACTTGGGGATATTATTGGTACGGTAGCGGATGCGGTCGAATTATTGCGGTTCCGTGCCGGCGAAGAGAATGTCGAAATAATATTTAAGGCGGAAACTGCCGTTCCGAAATTTTTCTTTGACGCCGAACAAATTCATCGTGCTGTTACGAATCTTATTACCAATGGTATTGATGCTGCGAAAATGAAATATGATCAATATGATCAATATGATCATAACGAATCAAACGGTTCCGAAACCGGTAAAAGTACGGAAACAGGCAATGATGTTTCGGATAATTCGGACGAAAAGCGGCAATCGGGCATGTTGGAGATTCGGGTTGATTATTGTTGGGAGCGATCAATTGTGCGGATAAGTGTTGACGACAACGGATTCGGAATTCCCGAACCGCAACATCAGGAATTATTTCATGCGTTTTATTCTCAGAAGAAGGGGCAAGGTACGGGGTTGGGTCTTTCGGTTACGCGCAAAATTATTCTGGAACACGGCGGCAAAATTCAGGTTACGGATTCACCGCTTGGGGGTGCAAGATTTGAAATCGAATTGCCGGCCAACTTAAATACGAAAAATTACAAAAATAACAATTCATAATATTAACCGTCAACATACAAATTTTCAGTCGGCTGATGCCGACGCAACCATAGGTGAAAACTTTTCGGCGAACGGTTGCTGCGGGCTTAGAACAAAAATTTCAGGGAAAAATAGAAAAATCGGAGTCAACTTTGAAGAAAATCTAAAAAGATATGAGAAAATTAAAAAAATTGAAGATTCCCTCTTGCGATATTTTTGCGGGAGGTTATAATGGGTGTTATTGAATTTGCAACCGGTTTTGTTTTTGCCATGCGTTTTTTGGTGAACGGTTGCAGGGAAATTCAATAGCAACCTTGTAATTCAAAAAGGAGATTTACAATGGAAAATTTTGTTAGATGTTTGATTGTGGTTTTGGGAAAATTTTTGGGGAATTTTTTTGAGAAAATTCCAATGTTAAAATGGGAAAGCCTGGTAAACCAGGGGGGGGGGGG
>JAITQV010000079.1 GCA_031288765.1 Planctomycetaceae bacterium | reverse complement strand
ATCGGCAATATTCACCATTTTGAAATCGTGGTAAAATGCCGACGAATCTCTAACAAATATATCATTGATAAAGTTTAACGCATAAACCGGCTTCAATAACTTATATTCTCCGGCTTTATTAAGTTGTTTGACATAGACTTTTGCGGCGTTGAAAAGTACACGGACAGTAAAAGCGTCCGTCCAATGCATTTGCATCTCAACAATAAAATTGCGTCCAAGATTGTCACGGCAATTCACATCAACTATGGAATTTTTCAAGATCGGTATATCCGGCAAAAGGTCAATCTGTTGGTATTCTATACTGACGATTTGTTGCGAAGGTTTCAACTGAAGCATACTATTGAGTAAACTGCAACACAAGTTTTCATGTTCGCCGAATATCCGCTTGAAGATCGGATCAATTTTAGGGTCGAGATATTGCATAATAATTCATTCTCCTTTTTTCTTATTCTTTCAAATTTTTACAATAAAAATCAGCCGCGCTACAACCTTTGATTAGCGCAAGCAATAATATAACACGTTATCACATTTTTATCAATCTCTTGTTCCTCTTGTTTGTCAATGAAGGAGCGGAAACTTGCGAAAAAAATAATCGGCTGAATCATTACGGCTTTTGTATTTTGACCGTATTGGCAATTATTTTATTTTTTGGCTGTTTGTAACATCCGCCGAATAGAAAACATCAAAATACTGTTCATGTTGATCGTGTAAAATTTACCGGTCAAGTACAACCATTTCAATACAATCTTAACAAAACAGGAGTTGTTTATGACAAAGCGATTGTTTATTTCCATTTGGGCGTTGGCGGTATCGTTAACCGTTTATTTCGCCGCGATTTTTGCTTTTGCCGACGGCGGTCGGGTGATTATTTCCTATGAAGACAATTTCAAAGCGTTTGCGGCTTCGGATTTTGTCAAGCGTTTGACGGCTCTTCCCGAATGGGAACCGTTTTTCGAAGCGTTCACCAAAAGTTGCGACAAAGCGATTGACAAAGAATTATCACGTGAAAATCTCCAACGGAGATTGCCCGAACCGGTCGTCAACGATTTGCGAACTTTCCTCGAATCAGGTATCTCCACCAAAAAAGGTATCGAAACCGTTTTCCAACATCTCGAAGCCGTTATTTTCAAACTTCAGGCGGATTTCGATGATGACGAAATTGATGAAAACCTGCAAGATATTACCGATTTGGTGCAGGGACAAAAAGAGGATTTGGATTTGAATTTCGATGGTTTGTTGGCGTTTATTATTGATGTGAATCCGCGGTTCTGCCTCTCATTTTTGAAATATTTTCGGGAGAAAATAGATTACCAATTCCTCCGCAATGAACCGGACGGCGATTTTATTCTCAAATTCGATTTTGAATTTTATGACCGCGACATTGAATTTTGTTGCGCCGGAATAAAACTTAATACCGGACGTTATGCGATTCTTTTTTCGGACGATGACCAAATTGTTCCGTATTATAAGGCGTTCAAAAACGGCAATTATGATAAAACGGATACAACGTTGCCCAAAAAAGAACTGGTTCTCGAAGAAACTTGTTTTCTTTTCCTAGACCGCCAACTGAAACGTGCTAACCTCACCTCGAATGGAGCGGAGTTTTTGGGTAAAATCAGAAAAGTTAAAACAACACTCCATGAAGTGAACGGCGTTTCGCAATTTGAAATAACCGCCGTTATGCGAACCGGAGAAGACGCCCGTGCCGTCCGTGATTTGTTGACGGGATTATTGGCGTTTGTTCAATTGAGTGTTACTGAAAATTCGCCGGAACGCGGATTGTTGCAAACGATTCAAATCAATGCCGCCGGAACAAATGTTTCCGTTACGGTGAAATTGGACAATCCCGAACTTTGGAAACTGATTGCCCGGCAGCTTCAGCAGATAACGGAGAAAATTGAAAACCGTCAATGAATCAATTGAAAACCAAAGTGAAGGGAGCGTTGTCTCCCTTCGACAGTTGTGCTGATTCCGAATTGGTTGATCGTGTTCGATTGGGCGAAACGGCGGCGTTTGATGTTATCGACCATCGGTATCGCGAAACGCTTTACCGGTTTTTGTTGCGGTTTACGTTCAATTCGGAATTGGCGGAAGAATTAACGCAACGAACATTGATACGGGCGTTTGAGATGATCGGGCAACTTCAATCCGGTGAAAAACTTGCCGGTTGGCTTCACCGGATTGCGTTTCGCATGGCGGTTGCGGAAAAGCGTTGCAAAAAAACGGTGCCGCTGGACGGACTCAGTGAACCGGTAACACAGCAGGAAAATCGTCTCGAAATTGAGGAGGAAAAACAAAACATTTGGAAACTTGCCGAACAACATCTTTCGCCGGAGGAATTGACCATTCTTATACTTCGCTATCGGGAAGATTTGCCGTTGGCGCAGATTGCCGAAAAAACCGGAAAAAATGAAGGCGCCGTGCGAGTTCAACTTCACCGTGCCAGAAAAAAACTTCAACCGTTTTTATAGTTAATCCTATGAACTTTATTGAACATTATTTTATAAACCGGATTGACCATGCTCTTGATCACGCCCAACCGCTTGACGGTTGGACGGCGTGGTATATTCGGCGAAATCCGAAATTATGGGAATACTATACGGACATGCTCAAACTTGAACTCGAACTCCGTTTTCCCGATACCGAATCCGATAACAACAACGCCGATAACAACAACGCCAATAACAGCAACAATAATAATAGTGTTTCATCAAATCACCGGAACCGTTGCCGGAATAATCTGACAAATCCTCAACTAAACCCGCAACAAATTTACCGGAAAAGACATTGGCGGAATTATTTGTTCAAAAATCGGGTTTGGATTAGTGCGGCGGTGATTTTTGTTGTTGTTCTTCTTACGGTTTTGACGTTGCGTAATTTTTCGGAACAAAACTCGGAGAATACCGGAACACCGTTAGAACTGGCAGAATCAACGAATGATCAAAAAATTGATCTTGGCGATGTTTTTGACGAATTATTTGCGGTTGTACCGTTGGGGGAATTAGTTCCTTCGATTGAGAATCCGTTTGAAATTCCGTATAAAATTTCATATAAAATTTCTTTTGAAGTTCCGGTTGAAAGACGGCATGAAAGATCGTTTGAAAATTCGTTGCTGGAATTTCCGGCGGAACCGATTGTCCGTTTTACGGATTGTCCTTTGGAATCGACATTGACATTTCTTGAAACAGCGGGAATTGTCCGATCTTCAAATCATGAGCGCGACTGACGAATTAAAATCGGCGGCATTTGAACTTGGTTTTGAACTCTGCGGTGTTGCGCCGGCGGAACAGCCGAAAACGTTTGATGCGTTTGAACATTGGATTGATGCGGGGCAACACGCCGGAATGAATCATCTTGCGGAAAAACGGTTTGCCCGGAAACATCCCGGTTTTGTGTTACGCGGCGTCCGTTCGGTTCTGATGCTTGGCGTGTCGTTTGCAACTGTTCTCGGAAGCGAAGAACATCCCGTCCGGCAACTCAAAGGTGTTGCGGAATATGCGCGGGGAATTGATTATCACGATTGGATTCGGCAACGGCTTCGGAAACTTGCGGTTAAATATCATCAACTTTTTCCCAATGGTCGATGCCGCGGCGTGGTGGACACGGCTCCGATTCTTGAAAAACAATTTGCCGCAGACGCCGGTCTCGGTCAAATCGGTTACAATACTTTGTTGATCAATCCTAAATACGGTTCAAAAATTTTTCTGGCAGCGTTTCTTTCAACAGAATATTTACAAACGGAAAAAACGGAAAAATATGTGAACGCTAATATTACCAACAATATTACCAACAATATTACCAACTCCGGTTCGGCAAATTCCGGTACGGATTTTAATTCTGCCGAACCTGTTGATTCTAAGGTTGGGACAACTATTTCGTGCAACAATTGCCGCCGATGTCTGACAACATGTCCGACCGGAGCGTTGGTGAGACCGTTTGTTCTTGACGCACACCGTTGCCTGAATTACTGGACAATTGAACATCGCGGCGAAATTCCGGCGGAAATTCAGGAAAAGCTTAACCGGCATTTTTTCGGTTGCGATATTTGTGTGAATATTTGTCCCTATAACAGAAATTCTCCGGCAATACCGGAAGGAACCGTCGATCCGAAATCATTGAATACCGAAACACTTCGCCGTATTATTACCGGATCACCGCTTGAACGGATGTTTCGATAACCGTAATAATGTTTACGTACAACTTTAAGGTTAGTTTATTTATAGAAAATTAGGACACAAAAATATTTTTTATTATTGTATTCATTTTGTATCCTCAAAAAATAAACTTGTGATCATTAATTTGTTAATTTCCGTGTGTTCCGTGTATTTTGTGGTTAATAAAAATAGACGGTTGCCCTTCTTCTTTTGGTTTATGACGTAAAGTATTATCCTGAAAATGACAGCCCCTGATTGACATTGCCGGACTTTGTTATATTATTGACGGTGTTGTTTGCAGGTTGTTTTGCACGTTACAAAATCCATGATTGCCGTGTTTCAATGAGAAATGACGCCGGAAACCGGAATTGTTTTATTTGAATCATCCGAACTAATTTTTAATCTATTACCGTGAAAGTATTAAGTTATCCGCATCCGGTTTTAAAGTACAAATGTAAACCGATTCAAAAGATAGATCAGGGGTTGCGTGATATTATTGCAGAAATGTTTCAAACGATGTACGACACCCAAGGAGTTGGTTTGGCTGCCAATCAGGTCGGTTTACCTTACCGGCTTTTTGTTATGAATCCGTCCGGCGACCCCGAAAAAAAGGAAGAAGAATACGTTTTCATCAATCCGATTATTCTCCAAAAAAGCGGTAAATCAAAAGAAAATGAAGGTTGTCTGAGTTTTCCCGATATTCACGCCGAAGTGATTCGACCGGAATTTATTGATGTTGAATCCATTGCCCTCAACGGCGATCTCCAACATTTCCAATGGGCAGGGTATCCGGCTCGAATTGTTCAACACGAAACAGACCATTTGGACGGTATTGGATTTATTGATCGGCTTTCCCAAACCGCTCTTCTCGAAATCAAAGAAGAATTGGAAGAATTGAAAACGGTGTTTGCCAGTAATCAACGCCGCGGGTTCATTCCTTCCGAAACCGAAATCATTCAAGAACTCAAAGAACTTGAACGTCTGCGCTGTTAAACACACAAATCAGTATGTAAAAATCTGCGTCATCTGCAGACTTCCCGCCTTAGTATGTTGTCAATCAAGACCGGTACGTCTCAAAATTCCATAAGTTAAATAACCGATGCCAATCAACGCCAACGCAAACAACGAATAAGAAATAGGCCACGGAACCGGTTGCGTAAACGCCGTGTATTCCGACATGCCGAATATACTCGCTATCACATTCAACGGAAGAAATACTATCGATAACACCGTTAACTGCTTCATCAACATGTTCAGATTGTTGCTGACCACCGAAGCACGAGCATCCATCATCCCCGCCATAATCACCGAATAAATCTCCGCTTGCTTAAAACATTGAGTGTTGTCAACATTCAAGTCTTCCAGCAACTCGTTGTGTTCCGGCGTAAAACCGATCTTGCCCGAATAACCCCGCAATTTATCAATTAAAACACCGTTGGTGGAAATTGCACTTAAATAATATGTCAGACTTTGGCTCAATTTGAACAAATGAAGCAAATGTTTATTACTCATTGTTGTTTCGAGTTTCTTTTCCAGTTCGTCCACAATCATACTGATTGCCCGAATATGTCCTAAAAATTGGGAAATGGAACGGGCAATAAGCCGCAATAACAATTCGTGAAGTCCGCCCGTAATATTGGAAACATCCTTGCCCCGATCAAAAAAAGTAATATCATCACTCATCACCGCTATAAGCCGGTCATTGAAAAGATAAAGCCCCAACGAAGAAACCCGAAATAAAAAATCGTCGCCCTCCGAATAATGCCGAGGGCGTTTGAAGATAACGGCAATATGCGTCGGTTCAAACTCAACCCGCGATAATTCGTCCGGGTCCAACGCACTGCTCAAAGTGTGTTCGTCCAAACTCAACTCCCCAATAAGATAAAGCCGTTCCGTTTCATTCGGACTGACAAACACTTGAATTTTTGAGTTTTCATTCTCAACCGGTTGAAGCCGCCCGTCAATAATATCAAAATTTTTTCGCACAGAACTTTTGTTTGTTAGTTGGTGAATTTGAAACTTCTAAAAATTATAACGAATCGTTATAAAACACACGATAAATCAGCAATCTTTCAAAACCGGAAATTCAAAATTTTTTGTATCTATTCAGTGATTTGTTTTCATTATTAATACTGAATCTTAACCCCGCAAGGGGTGTGATGTGCATAACCGTAGGTGGAGCGAAGCGCAACCTACGGATCGGAATCTCCCACACCTCCCAAAGCCCCGCACGGGGCGAGATTATCAATCAACACAACCATAATCTCGCCCTTGCAGGGCTTTGTGAGGAAAGGAACGTCTGATCCGGCGGTTGCGCTGCGCTTCACCGCCGGTTATGCACATCTCGCCCTACGGGCTTAGGAAAAAATCCGGCGGAAAAGGGAGGTTTTCTTGCGTCATTGTTTAACAAAGGACTGAATAAATATAAATTTTTTCGGCGGTTGCGATCATCTTTTGGGACGTTTTTTCGGACTCTTTTTTGAAAACCGGCTTTATTTTATCAAAATTTTGAAAAAAGGTAAGGAGTTGCCGGAAAGTTTCGGCGAAATACTGTTTTGGGGTTTGGTATCGGATTTTTGGGTTGCGGTAATACGGTATATTTGAAATAACCGGAATACTTTTTCTTATTTTTCATTTTTTTTCATTCCGGTTTTTTGCATAATATAAGAATGTAATCTATGATAATTCATTCTATTGGAGTTTCCGGTAGAAGTTTGTGACCCTCAGGTAAGCCGTCATCAGGCAGGCAACCGCTTGCAAAAGCGGTTGCGACGGCGGGAACCGGCTTTTTAGTTAATAGTGAGTAGTGAATAGTTAATAACGGAGAACACAAGCGGATTCAATACCTTGCGGCAATAATTCCGCTTGCGTCTTCATTATTAACTGTAAACTATAAACTATTAACTAATCTGATTCCTTGTTGTCTTCGGACGACACATTTGCCTAAACGAGCGGCGCAGTTGCCCCCCCAGACGGCGCAGTTGTGCCTCCAGACGGCGCAGTTGTGCCCCCAGACGGCGCAGTTGTGCCCCCAGACGGCGCAGTTGTGCCCCCGCGCG
>JAITQV010000062.1 GCA_031288765.1 Planctomycetaceae bacterium | reverse complement strand
CATGTTACCGCTTGACAAGCTTGAAACGTTTCTCGGTCAAATCTTAAAGATTCGTGAAGCCGCCGAACCGTAATCTTCAAGGTAGATGATCATAGGTGAAAGCCTTTCGCCGAATGTTTGCCTGCCTCTTGCAATTGTTAATCAAGAGGTAGGCGATGTTTCGCCGAAACATCGCTTGCCGATAGGCAACAAGAACAACAAACATTGCATAAAATTCATTGTTGGCTGATGCCAACGCAATCGCTCGGCGAGCGATTGCCTACCTTTTGTTGGCAACTTCCGTAGGTTGCGCTTCGCTTCATCTACGGTTTTATGCACATCACACCCTACCTGTGCGGGGTTAAGATTCAGTATTAATTCAGTATTAATTCAGTATTAATACTGAAAACAAATCACTGAATAGATATTAAAACGGTTCGTCGAAAAGATCGGTTCCCTCAATGATTTCCTTGTTTTCGGGAATTTCAACACGGTCTTGGTGAACCCAACGAAGCAATTGATACATGATTCCGGCGGGCAATTTGGTATTGAGGTCAATTTTTTGCGCGGTAACATGCACAACACACAATTCGGGTTTTGTCGCCGGATACACGGTTACTGCGATATTCCAATCCGGCAACCCCGCAATCGGTTTTGCCGGAAGCGGTTTAATCCGTGATTGCTGCGCCAGCAGTTCATTGAGAAGAGTTTGACATGCAAGCTGGGCATCCGCCAAGTCGGCGGCGGCAACTGACCGTTGATGAATTGAACGCATTATTCCCAGTACGGCAGTCAACCCAAGAAGAAGAATCGCGGTCGCCATCAGAATTTCCAACAACGTATAACCGTGCCGCTTCCTCAAATTTTTAGCGTTATAGAATTTCATCGAGCCGTTTATTGATTTCCAATTCGATTTGCCGTGCACATTCTGCGTAAACACTTTCCGAACATCCGAAAGGATCGGCAATATCGCCGCCGTCGGTACGGAGAACATTCAACCGCATATCCGCACTAAGCCAACGCGAAAGGATCGTTTCCCGATGATTCCGTGTCATTGCGAAAATATGATCGGCAAACCGGATATGTGTTTCGTTCAACTGCTGCGAACGATGATCCGTCAGGTCAAGCCCTTTTTGGCGAAGAACTTCAACCGCGTTGGGATTTGCCGAATCAGCGTAACCAACCGTAACTCCCGCCGAAAGAACCACAACTCCGTATTCTCCGAGTTGGTCGAGCGAACATTCAAAACGTTGGGCGATTAGGTGTTCGCAAATTCTTTCCGCCATTGGACTTCGGCAGGTGTTGCCTGTGCAGACAAAGAGAATCATTCGTGCGGTCAACCGTTTGAGCGTTTCCCATTTGAGCACGCCCTCCCGCAAAATGGAACAATGACCGCCCGAAACCCTAACAACCGTAGAAACCTTTGTTTCGGAACAATCTCCGTCATCAACAATCAAATCAATGCCGCCGCCCAATTCGGCAATAATTTCGGCAACGGTTGTTTTTTCACCTTGACCGGTTCGGTTGGCGCTGGTCAAAATAACCGGTTCGCCGAATTGATTCAAAACGTTCAATGTGAGCGGATGGTTCGGAACACGGAAACAAACCGTTTTCTTGTCGGCAACCGTTTGCGACACTGCGTTTTGAACGGTTGCCGGTAAAAGGTGGAAATCACTTTCACGGGACAAAATATCCAAAACAAGACTGACCGGACCCGGCAAACAACGCCGTACCAAACGTTGAGCCAACGGTTCCATTTCCGGCACAAAATCATTAATCGGTGCAATTTCCGAAAATGCCAACGTAAACGGATGATTTTCCGATCTGTTTTTTAGCCGGATCAAACGTTGAACCGCCGCCTCATCAGACGCCCGAACAGCAAGTCCGTAAACGGTTTCCGTAGGAAGCACAATAATTTGCCCGTTTCGCAAGGCGGAAACCGCTTTATTGACGGTATTTTCGGTATCAGAGGAAGAAAGTTGTTCAAAAGGCATTGGAAATAATCAAAAAAAGCCGCAATTACATTTTCTGTATCTATTCAGTTCCTTGAAAATAAGGCTGAAAGCCCTTAATATAATAGCGTAGGGCAACGTCCTACGAATGAGGATACAAATAAACTACAAGCCCTGAAAGAGCGCAATCCCCAAAAATCCTACCATTGTCTTTTTGAATGATTACGCCTCGTTTGGTTTTTGGTGTGTTTCTTTTTCGTAGGGCGTTATATTGAGGGCTTTCAGCTCTATTTTCGGGACAAATCACGGAATAGATACCATTTTCTCAAATTATTACATACCTTATTCTTATTGTCAATCGACTGATTTTACTTGGCTATTTTCCCCGACTAGGGATTTTGATTGTAAGGAACTTCTCCAAGCCTATTTTTTGGCGGAATTTAGGGAATTGGTAGGATAAAAAGGGAAAATTGGTAGGCAGCCAAAGGGAATTGGTAGGTACCGGAAGGCAATTGGTAGATACCAAAAAGCAATTGGTAGGTACCAAAAAGCAAATTGGTAGGTACCAAAAGGCAATTGGTAGGTACCCAAAGGGAATTGGTAGGTACCAAAAGGCAATTGGTAGGTACCCAAAGGCAATTGGTAGGTAGCCAAAGGGAATTGGTAGGCACCCAAAGGTAATTGGTAGGTAGCCAAAGGGAATTGGTAGGTACCAAAAAGCCGTTGCTAAGTACCAAAAAGCGGTAATTTTTCTCAAATTGAGCAAAAAAAGCGGGTTTGGAGTTAATTTTCAGCGGTTTTGTAAGAAAAAGGCGGGCAATCATTCGCCGAAGAGTTGCCTACCTTACAGTTAGAAACTTTTAGAGAGGATTCCGTTGAAATATTACGTTTTATTTGACGTTTCGATTAGGCGTTGTAATTTATTTTCCGCCGCACCGGAATCAATTGAGGTTACAGCCAGGCGAATCCCGTCTTCAATAGTAACCGCTTTTTCCGCACAAACCAATGCTGCCGCGGTGTTGAGTAAAACAATATTTCGTTTACTGCCTTGAATTGTACCGTTTAAAATACCGCGTAACATTTCAGCGTTTTCTGTTGCGTTACCGCCGCGTAATTCATCGGGAATTGCCGGTTCTCCGCCGAAATAAAGTTCCGGAAAAAAATCATACGTTTTGAATTGTCCGTCAAAGAATTGTGTTACGCGGCTTCGTGTTGTCAGGGTCAATTCGTCCATTCCGTCATAACCGTACACCACCATAGCACGCCGGCAACCGAGTTCGCGTAACACTCCGGCAAACATCTCCGTCAATTTCGGATCATAAACACCGAGCAACGCGCAACTTGCACCGGCAGGATTCGTCAACGGTCCGAGAAGATTAAACAATGTACGAATACCAAGCGATTTACGAAGCGGAGCCACACGCCGCATTGCCGGATGAAATTGTTGCGCAAACAAAAATCCGATTCCGATTTCTGCGATGAGTTCTTCGACTTGTTCGGGTTGCAGTTGCAAATTAACACCGCACGCTTCCAACACATCGGCGCTTCCGCAACGGCTGGACACGGCGCGATTGCCGTGTTTGGCAACCACGAGTCCGGCTCCGGCTGCGGCAAACGCGGAAGTTGTTGAAACGTTAATAGTGTGTAACGAATCACCGCCGGTTCCGACAATATCAACAACCGGCGAACCCAATACTTGAATCCGGCGGGCGTGATGCCGCATACTTCGTGCCGCACCGGTCAATTCTTGTACGGTTTCGCCTTTTGACGCAAGCGCAATCAGAAATCCCGCCAATAAAACAGATTCCTCTGTGGAAAGTTCCTGTTCCGAACCGGTAAATACGCTGTTGAACAACGATTCGACTTCTTCCGCCGAAAGATTTTCACGCCGAATCAAACGCATTGTCAATTGACGGCATTGTGCGGTGAATGGAGTAATCATATTATTGTTTTATTATTTATCTTGCGGCTGGTTGTTCTCAATTACCGGCACGGAAAATATAAAAGTTCGGATTTGTTGACGCTTTCACGAAACAAATTTTCCGGCTTATTTTTTCAAAATGCCGTATTTATAAACTTTGGGTTGAATTCTTTTTGTTAAGAGACAAATTTTCTTTTGTAAAACGGTAATTAGTTTGTTGTAAGTTTCGTCGCCGGATTTTGTGTTCATAATTCCATTATCGTTATGCCCTTGAAAAAATACACGAATATCGTAAAGCGAAGCGTTGACGGGAGCGGTTTTATTATCTTTGATTTTTTTGTGATAATATTTCCAAAGTTTTTTTCCCGCATTAATAATATCCCATGTTTCCATACTATAGGATTGTTGTTTGACAAATTTGCTCATAAAATCCGAATCAAATTTTTTCCGCGAATGTACTTCTTCTTCCGTGAAAGGAATCCAGCGGTTGATACCGTCATTTGAGGAAATACGGTTTTGTTCATGAAATAACGTAAAAATAAGACAATTCCCCCGCAATCCGATGTCCTTTTTCCAATCGTCATGCGGATACCGGAATTGATCACGGTCATTAAGCCACGTTTCTTCAAAACATTCCTGAACCGCAAAATAAATACACATTTCCGTAAGATTATTTTTGCTTATATTTGCAACCATATTTTCGTCAATATCATTTTGTACCGGTTTATTTGTAATAAATGTACCGGTATTACTCTGTCTATTGGGTTCGGCAATAATCATAGACCCAATCGATTCATTTTCCGGATCATAAAATGTTTTTCGCCACTCCTCAATCGGTTTTGATACATTTGTGGGACGAAATATTTTTTCTCCTTGTTTTACCGCATTTTTTTGTTCTGTATCGTGCAACAACACATCCGCCTTAATTTCTGTAATATTTTCTTTTTCTTCTGTGTCAAAAATCAAAAACGCAGCAGGAAAAGGAACATCAACATTATCAAAAGTATTGGGCTTACAAATAAAACCTGCTTTATATTGTGCAAGAAAAATCTCCCAAAATTTAAGAAGCTTGTGCGACGTTATAAATCTTAATCTACAAAACGAAGCAATTTTTGCGTCCGGTAATTCGTGAAAAATACGAACAAAAAACTGTACGTATAATGTATTTAACGTTTCCGTTCCAACGGTATTTTTGTATTGGGAAAAAATTTTTGTTTCATCGGCAGCCAGTAGTCTTCCTTCTATGCCGTAAGACGAAGTTTTTGCATACGGCGGATTGATATAGATAATCAATTTTTTTCGCTTTTCCGGATCATCAATAATCGTTTTCAATTCCATCGGCAATTTGTCAAAACTATCGTTCAAAAAATCAAATTGAAACACATGGTCGGGAATCAGGTTTAAGTTTTCGTCACAATCAATAAGACTCCTCTGCCTCAGTATTGTTTTAACATTTCCCGGATCAATATCGGAAGCCCAAACGTTATATTTGTTCGATAATCTTGTCAGCAGATTGCCTATTCCCGCCGCACAATCCCACACAAAATATTCATTCTGCCAATTTTTGCCGAAAACATCCGTTAAATATTCTTTCGATTTATCGACCAAAATTTTCGGCGTAAAGAATAAACCTGTTACTTTGCTGGTATTTTGTGCCGCGAATAAATCGGGACGGTCAATAATAAATTGGGGAAAAACCGGCTGTGTTTCATTTTTTTGTTTATTTTTGTTTGTCGGCATATTTTCCTTTCAAAATAATAAAAGTTATGTAACAATTTAGTTGTTTAAATTTAGTTATACGAATTTATTTCCGTATTATTTTTTCAAGAAACCGTATTCAAAAACTTTTGGTTGAATCTTTTTCGTTAAGATTTGGAGTTTTTTACGCAAAACGGCAAGCAGTGTGTTGTAAGTTTTATCGTCTGATTTTGTGTTCATGGCTCCTTTATCGTTACGTCCCTGAAAAAATTCACGAATATCGTAAAATGAAGCGTTGACGGAAACGGTTTTATTATCTTTGATTTTTTTGTGATAATATTTCCAAAGTTTTTTTCCCGCATTAAGAACATCCTGTGCTTCGGTACTCATTTTATTTCGTTTAATAAATCTGCTCATAAAATTTGAATCAAATTTTTCCAGCGAACACACTTCTTTTTCGGTAAACGGTATCCAATGATTGATACCGTCATTTGAAGAAATACAATTTTGTCCGTGAAACAGAGTAAATATAAGACAATTATTTTGAAATTCAATATCGGTTTTATATTTATCATTGGGATAAAGGAATTGATCACGGTCATTCAACCACGTCGCTTCAATACTATGTCGAACCGCATAATTTATTGTTATTTCAATTAGGTTTTTATCGGTTATCCAAGTACCACGCGGTGACGCCATTTGTTTTTTTTCATTGATGATAAAAACAACATTATTTTGCTGAAAATCATTACCAAGATGAGCCATAAAACCGATTGGTTTTTCATTCGGTCGATTTCTTGTCGATCGTACCCATTCATTTATGTATTTCTCATTTTCATTACAAAATATGTTTTTTGTACCTGTATTAAAACCGTTTTCATCAAATACATCTGCAACAATAGTATTAAAATGCTCTTTAATATTCGTATCCCAAATATGAAAACCAATAGGAAATTTGCCTTTAACATTATCAAAAGTATTGGCTGGACAAATAAACAACTTTAATAATTTTGCAACGAAGTTTTTTCTGTAATCAACAAAATGGGGGGCATTGAGTAGTTTCAATTTAGAAAAACTGGCAATCTTACAACACGGTATTTCAAAATAAATACGTGTCAAAAATTGAATAAACAATTCACGGTTTGCGGCATTTCCCATGATGAGTTTATAAGTATCATTCACCTTCGTTTGGTTTAAGCCTGCTTTGTGTTTAATACCTTTTGACATTGTTTCCGCGTACGGCGGATTGATGTAAATAATTAACTTTTTCCGCTTTTCAGGATCGTCAATAATTTTTTTCAATTCCGCAGGTAACTTATCAAAGTTATCGTTCAAGAAATCAAACTGAAACACATGGGCAGGGAGCAAATCAAGGTTTTCATCAATATCAATAAGACTCTGTATCGTCTCAACATTCCCTTCGTCAATATCCGATGCCCAAACATTGTATTTATTGGAAAGTCCCGCAAGCAGATTACCAGTTCCCGCCGCACAATCCCATATAAAATATTTACTCTGCCAATTCCTGCCGAAAACTTCCGCTAAATATTCTTTTGATTTATCCGCCCAAATTTTCGGCGTAAAAAATGAACCTTTCACTTCACGAATATTCTGCGGTACAAGTAAATCACGACGATCAATAATATACTGTTGGTAAACAGACGCCGGCGGACGTTCATATTTATTCCAAAAACGGTTGTACGCTTCACCATTGTCGGTAAAATCAATACCTGTCGTAAACCTTCGTCCTTTTATTGTTTTATGAAATTTATAATTGTCGTTTTTTAATACGATTTTCAACTTTTCGGTTATTGTATTTCCGCCTTCGCTCATAACATCGGCACGGTAAAAATCACAATCAAGAATCCCGTCTTTCTTATAATCAAGCCATTCCTCTTTTAAAACGTTAATAAACGGTTTTACTTCTTTCACCCATTTGATAAATATTTGCACAAAATTATCTTTTGTAATGGGGCTTTTAATCAAAGCGGATGTGTCGGAGATAAAATGTGTTTTGATAAATTTTTTTATTTCTTTACTCTCCGAACTAAAGTCATAAATTACAATTTTATTACCGATGAGTTTTTTAATTTTTTTTCGTGCTTTTTTGAAGTCTGCCGTTTCATGATTACTTGGTACGATGTTCCAATTAAAATCTGTTTCGTTAAAAATCGGCAACATATCATGAAACGATACAAAAGCAATTTTCGATTCGTCAAAACAACCGAGCCAAGGCGGTGCTAAATGGTCGCCTTTTTCATAAGTTTTTTTACACGTAAGAATGAGTTGGGTGAACATATTGAAAACTTCGTGAGTTCCTTTTTTCGCTTCCGCCCAAAGATAATGAACAGACGCTCCGGAATCTCTTAAAAATACACTGCCTCGTGATTTCTTATCGGTAACAACAAAATCTATATTATCGATATTTGGTTCGTAACCATAAG
>JAITQV010000344.1 GCA_031288765.1 Planctomycetaceae bacterium | reverse complement strand
ATCGAAGGCTTGCACCATCGTTCGTGGATTGTTCAACTTGACCAACTGAAACAACGCCGCCGGAACAATGTTGAAAAGTTGTTGAGTCTTTTCTATCAGGGAAACCGCACCGACAATCGCCATCTCCTGAAAGTGGACGAAAACGAATATCCCGAAACGTGCCGTCCGATTATTCGGCGTCTTCGTATGGCGTCAGGAGATGAGGATATTCAGGCGGAAATGGAAATGGAAGATGATTTCATGAAGGAGCTCCAAGAAAGGGAATGGTCTATCATGGAACAAAACAAAGCACTAAAAGAAAAAGACAAAACGATTGAAGAAAAAGATAAAGCACTCGAAGAAAACAAAAAAGCACTCGAAGAAAAAGACCAATTAATTAAAGAATTGCAGGAGCAATTGGCAAAAAACCAACGATAAGAGTTTTCGGTTATACATCCTCCTGATTTTTCACATTATAGTTGTCCTCCGAAATTCCGCCGAATCATTACAATAAAGGATCATTTTCTACCGTTCGAAGTATAGGCAAGAAATATTATAAACAAGGCAAGAAAGGGTATTGCGGGATGGTGTAAAGGCAGCACGAATGGCTCTGAACCATTTAGTCGGGGTTCGAATCCCTGTCCCGCAAATTTTCAACCGTGCCGGAAATCCGTAAAAAAGAACTCTTATCGCCGGAGTATTTTTCATTCTTGAAGTCCGGTTGTATCTCCAATATAATTAATTGGGTTGAGTTTTGGTGAATGGTTTAAAATACTCTATTTAATACAATGTTCCGAAATGCCGATAGTTTTGCTGACACGTCCCGAGCATCTGGTAAAGCCTCTCCAATCGGAATTGGAGTCGCTTGGTTGGGCGGTTTTGCTTCAGCCGACTATCACAATCCGGCCGCCGGATTCTTGGGTCGAAGTCGATGATGTTATTCGCCGGCTCCTTCTCGAAAATAAAAAAGATAGTTTTAATTGGCTTGTTTTTTCCAGTGTTAATGGTATTCAATTCTTTTTTGACCGGATTTGGCTTCTTGAATACGAAAAAAGCGAGGGGGACAAAACGCCTTTCGGAATAACGCAGGAACAACTGGCGTTTTTGCGTCCGATACGGATTGCTGTTATTGGGGCGGAGACCGATGCCGCACTTCAACGCCGTATTGGGCGGCGAGCGGATATTCTTCCTGAAATTTTTTCAGCCGAAGGTGTTCTGGAACATCTGCTCAAAGAGGCGAAATCCCGTCAGCGTTTTTTATTGCTTCGAGCCAATCGCGGGCGTGATATTTTACGCCGTCATCTTGAGGAAGCGGGCGGGGTTGTTACGGAGGTTGTTGTTTACCGGAGTGTTGATGTGGAGCAGCCGTCGCCGAAAATCGCCGAATTTATGAGAAAAGGAAAAATCGATTACACGACGGTAACGAGTTCTTCGATTGCGAGTTCTTTGGTTAGAATGTTTGGCGAAGACTTACGGCAAAGCGGATTGATCAGTATTAGTCCGATTACAACAAACACGCTTTGCGAATTGGGATTTCCGCCGCGATATGAGGCTAAAACCGCTTCAATCAACGGGGTTCTTGACGTTTTGAAGGAGTTAAGTTCAACGGGACAGTCTTCGATTTTTGGGTTGAACTTTTACAACGAACTTATCGGGAGGCAGCATCAATGACGCAATCAATACCGCCGCCAATAACACGGCGTAAAATGTTTCGGTTGATTGCTTATATTTTGACGGGGATATTTTTAATTTTCCTGTTGATTTTGTATTTGCTTTATCTTTCTG
Organism: Planctomycetaceae bacterium; assembly: GCA_031288765.1. Taxonomy (GTDB): domain Bacteria; phylum Planctomycetota; class Planctomycetia; order Pirellulales; family Thermoguttaceae; genus WRKP01. The sequence goes on along the minus strand of JAITQV010000344.1, from coordinate 967 downwards.
CGCAACGTGTGCCGGAATTTTACAAAAAGTCGCTTGGTGTGGATCCGGAGGTTCAGCAGGTTCGGAACAGGGAGATGCTTCATAAGGTGGGCGATTTGAACAATGCGGTTCAAAGGGTTGGGGAGCCGTGGCGGGCGGTTTTTACGGCGGAGGATGTGAATGCTTATTTTGCGGTGGAGCTTGCCAAAGAGGGGGCAAATTTTTTTCCCAAAGAAATTATTGAGCCGCGTTTGATGTTTTCGGATCGGCAGGTTGATTTGGCGTGTCAGGTTATGCGCGGGACATTTTCGGGGACGCTTCATCTTTCGCTTGGTTTGACATTGCCGGAGCCGAACCGGTTGGTGATTCGGGTCAAAAAAGCCAAACTGGGAAAATTGCCGATTTCCAAAGAAATTCCTGTGAAATTTCTTGAGAACGCTTTTAAGGAAAAATCTTATCGGGTGCAGCAGGGAACGGAGGCGGGTGATCCGACGATTACGGTTCTTTTCGACATAGAATACGACAACAAACGTTCTGTATTATTGGATGGAATTACATTTCAGGACGGGCGAGTTCAGATTTCCGGCACAACCGAACAATCCCCCAATAACGGGATTGACCGATAATTTCGCCCTAATCGCGGCGGACTGGAGGTATGATTCGCCTAAAACCAACAAAGTCCTCCAAAAAACCCCCGCGTCTTTCGGGGACACCCCCGAGTCTTCCGGAAAAACCCCCGAGTCTTCCGGGGAAACCCCCGAGTCTTCCGGAAAAACCTCTGAGTCTTCTGGAAAAACCTCTGAGTCTTTCGGGGACACCCCCGAATCTTTTACGTAAGTTCGTCGATCTTTCACGAATACTCCCAAGTTTTAGAAAAAAACCGTATTGATTTAGCGGTTTATCCCGAAAATAGGGCTGTATTCCTGCGGAATTTTTATGTAAGAGTTTGTAATTATGAGGTAGGCAACCGTTGGGTGAAAGCCCCTCG
>JAITQV010000669.1 GCA_031288765.1 Planctomycetaceae bacterium | reverse complement strand
AGGTTGGTGGAAACGATTACCATGCGTTTGGGCAAATTTCGCTGAAATATTACTGAAAAATCTGTATCTGCGAAAATCTGCGGATTAATTTTTCCGTGTGTTCCGTGTATTCTGTGGTTAATAAAAATAGACAGTGACGACTGAATAGACACCTTTGATTTGTATCATGTTAGGACATGAATACCGGTGAATTCCGCTCTTTCAAAAACCGGAAGAATGTGTTACAAAAGCCGGAAAACTCTCGAGAGATAAAAAAAATCTCACGAGAGATCAAACCTATCTCTCGAGAGATGAAACCTATTTCTCGAGAGATATTAAAAAATCTCTTGAGAGATCAAACCCATCTCACGAGAGATTGAACTTATTTCACGAGAGATGAAACCTATTTCTCGAGAGATATTAAAAAATCTCTCGAGAGATGAAACCTATCTCACGAGAGATAGAAAAAATCTCTCGAGAGATTTTTTCGGTTTTTTGCTTCAATTCCGCCATTTGTTGAATAATGACGCCATATAAACCTCTTATTCTTCCTAATTTAACACCATTAGCGAATAATTTCTCAAAAAACTGCCTTCATTACCTCATTTTTTACCCTTTTAATGCGGTAATGAAGTTGATTGTGTATGGGCTATTCTTGGCTGCTGAGGTCGTTTTGTTCGGAAAATAAGGTTGGGTTGAAACATTCCATTGAATAGATACAAACTTTGCAAACATTACCGCGAAGAAATAGTTACCGAAGCGCAAGCCGAAAAGAACGGCTGGAATAAATCCCAAATCACCTCAGATTCCGAAGCAAAAATGATCCGGCTACAAAAAGAGTTGACAAAAAAGGTGTCCCACAAAACCTTGTACTTGACCGGTATCAATTCGGCAATTTACATTTATTCAAACGAATAGGATACTTGACCTCGCATAATATGAACAATAAAACCGGCATTGGAATGTTGAGATTCCGACCGAATTGGTTGTGATTGTTGTGTGTATTGCGCCGCCGGAGTAATAACCGCACGATTAATTGTTTTCGATCCTACATTTGAACCGAGTTGTTGTAACGCCTCAAGAATATTCGCCAATTGCGCCGCTTCTTGAAATTGTTCTTTGAGTTTGCCGTTGTTTTGTAGAAAATTTTGAACCGATTCTTTGTTTGGCAGGTCGTTCATAAGAAGTAAACCGTTGTCGCCGTTTTTCATATTCATATCTTGCGTCCAGTCCAGTCCGGCAGATTTCATACCGGTAATTAAATTGGTTTCAAAATTTTTGAGTTTAACCTGTAACATGTTGGCAAGCATATCGCCGCGCTGTTTGAGTTGCGCAAGACCGGTCAAATCAAGCTCGCCGGATTCCGAAGCATTATTGGGATTTTGCAATTCCATGTTCAGAAGTTGCTGCATCATATCAGCGGTCGGCGAAATCGTTACAGAGTCCGCCGAATTGATTTTGCCGGTCTGATTGGTTTTGTCGATAGGATTTGCTTTGCCCGTCTGATTGACTTTATCGGCATGGTTGGTTTGAGCAATACCGGACATCTTGGCGATTTGTTCCATCGACAATCCTTGTTGGACGCCGAACATGTTCATAAAATTATTGATTTGCGATGTGGAACCGAGCATTGGAGTTTGGGGGTTAAAGTTATAAATTTGTTTTATTTGTATCAATCAAAGAACAAGATTAATATTTTAACGAAACATCACATAGGGAGTATGCTGCAAATTGTTGCAATTTTTATTCGATAAAGATTATTTATTATTTTATGGTAATTGTTCCGATATCGACCCAACCGTCAGTTCGTTTGAGATCGGCAACAGCACAATGAATATCGGGCAGGTTGTTTCGTGTTGTATCGACAATTCCAACAACAAGCCGATAAGTTTTCGGCGGTACATTCCAAGCAATCGAGGAAATATATTTTGTCGTCATTCCCTTGATCCAACGTGACGGTTCCGCCGATGAATCAACATGAAGAGCAACCATTTTGTTCTCATTTTCCGAAAAAAGCGCAAAGGCAACCTGATATTTTTTGTTCCAGCGCGGATTGTTGTTCGGGCAAACACCGCAACCAATATTGATCCATTCATGCCGAAACTCGTTTGTTTTTCCCGCAACAATTTCCTTAGGATATTCCGCCATTTTCGGGAGAACACGGTAACCTCCTTCGGCAATAAATTTTTCAATCATATCGGGAGCCTCACGCATCCAGGTTTTCAAATCATTTGGGTTTCGCAAATCAAAAGTATTGGCATGTCCCTCAATCGCATCATTAACACTCTGTACTAAAACATCACGAACGGATTCAAATTTCATGACATCATCCTTTGGCGGAGAATCTTTATACCATTGATCCAATTCCCAATAACAGGCTTCCCCAATCAAGGGAAATTCAGGAAAATGGTTGTTGAGAAAATCTTTTTGCGGTTTGGTAAACCAACGGCTTCCGATTCCGTCACGGCGTGGAATATAACCATATTTTTGTACTGCAATACGAAGTTCCCGCTCCAAACCAAACTCCGAACCAAAACAATAAACTAAAAGAACTTTCTTAAACGCCGAAGCATACGTCGAACATATCCACTCAAGAACCGCCTCTTTTTGTTCTTCTGTTGTTAGGCGGAGATGATGCTGTTCTCCCCACCAACCTAAGCCGTTGCCGTCAATAAAATCAACGATTTCCGGGTTGTCAAACGCCTTGCCGAAAGCCTGAACAAAAACCGCAAATTTTTCTTGAAAAATCGGATCATCAAGATTGGGATCCCAAAAGTTTTCGTTACTCGAACAGGCGAATCCTTTTGCTCCGGCTTTTCGTACATAATCGGGAGTTGCTTGTTCGGAATTACTTTGACTGTGAACGATAACACGGAAAGCCAGTTTCAAACCGTATTTCTGTGCATAATCGATCATTTTTTTGAATTGTTCATTGTGTTCCCATGCGTATTTACCTTCTTCCGGTTCCAGAGTTGACCAGCGGCATCGATAATAAAAGAAATTTGCTTTGGGAACACCCGGCTCAAGACCTCTCCACCAAACATCCGGATCAGGATGTTTCCAAACAATATCCGCATAAAGTCCCCATCCCATTGCCGGGTTACGCAAAACCATTTTTGTATCCGGTGTAAAATGAACCGTTTCCGCTGTAACAATACTACTGAATGTCAACAAAACCGACAACAGTAAAACCACATTGAAAAAGAAAAAAACTTTTTTCATAATCATGTTCCCTTTTTTTGAAAATATCTTTTGAATGTTACAATTTACGGCGGTATTTTATTAAATGAGGCAAATCATTTCGTCGAATGATTTCGGAACAAAACGGCTGAGAACTTCACAACCTGTTTTAGTGACGGTAATATCGTCCTCAATTCGTACACCGCCCCAATCTTTGATGTAAATTCCCGGCTCCACCGTCAACACCATGCCGGGTTTGAGTATTGTATGATCGCCGCCGGAAAATCGAGGCGATTCGTGAATTTCAAGCCCAAACGAATGTCCGAGACCATGATCAAAATACTTGCCGAAACCGGCATCGCTAATCACCGAACGCGCAACCGCATCAATCTCGTTACAACCTTTTCCGGGTTTCACCGCTTTAATTGCCGCCTCCTGTGCTTTGAGGACTGTTTCATAAATGGTTCGGAGTTTTTTGTCTTTTTTTTGGAAAATCACAACTCGCGTCAAGTCACTCATATAACCGTTAAAAATTGTTCCCCAATCAATGAGGAGATGTGACTGACCGGCAAGTTTCAAGGAACCCGGCGAACCGTGCGGAAGAGCCGCCCGCGAACCGGCTCCAATTATAGACGGAAAACTTTTGTCTTCGGCTCCGTTCAAACGCATCCGGTATTCCAATTCATTTCGAATATCCGTTTCACTTCGTTCCGGCACCAACGATGAACGTATATCAAGAAATGCCCGATAAGCCGTATCAATGGCTTTACGGATGAGTTGAATTTCGTTACTGTCTTTGATTTGCCGTAATTCTTCAACGATATTTTTTGTTGCGACGATTTTCCATGACGGTATTATCTGAGTGAGCCGGTCATATTTGCCAAGCGTTATTGATTCCGCTTCGATTCCGAGTGCGCCCGAAGTTGTTTTCCCAAGTATCTGCCCAACCGCTTGAATCATAGACTCATTAACGGAACGTAAATACACGTCCAAACCGGAACACTCCTCTTCCATCTGAATCGTAAACCGCGGATCGCTCAGAATAATATCGCCGGAACGTTTAATCATCAAATAACTGTCATTACCGGTAAAACCCGTCAAATAACGAACGTTAACCGGATTGGAAATCAGAACGGCATCAAGTTGCCATCGAATCATGGAACGCCGGATTTTGTTACGGCGGATAAGAAATCGGCTGTTCATAAAAAGTTGTTCGTTTGATTTGGTTTAATAAAATTTGTTTCGCCGTGTTGCGGCGGTTTGTTACGCAATATTCTCTCAGGATAATCTTTACGGAAACATTAATTAAAATAGACAATTAAAAAGAAATCAATTACAATTCAAAATCGAAACATATTCACAAGGTTGATCTTAATGTTTAATCAATACGATTGATTTTCGTCATTTAACAACGGCGGATTTATGATTTTCAAAATACGCTCCGCGCTTAAACCGGTAATCTCTTGAATCTGTTCCACCGAATAATTTTTACGATGACATGTAATAACAATATTGGTTAAACTCTCTTCTATACCTTCCTTCCTGCCTTCTCTTTTACCTTCTTTTTTGCCTTTTTCCATACCTTCTTTCCTACCTTTTTCTATCCCTTCTTTTCTACCTTCTTTTTTGCCTTTTTCGATACCTTTTTCCATACCTTTTTTTATACCCTCTTTTATACCTTCTTCTTTGAACCCATTGTGCAAGGTGCGTTGGGTACTGATTAAACCGCAATAA
>JAITQV010000341.1 GCA_031288765.1 Planctomycetaceae bacterium | reverse complement strand
TAGACCTTTTCCCTTACCTGCTCAAACATTGAAAACATGGCAAAAACGTCGTATTTTGTAATTATTAAGCCGATTGTTTTTTTGTGGGTTTCACGGTTAAAGAATCATTGTATCTATTCAGCCCTATTTTCGGGATAGCGGACTGAATAGATACAATATTGGTAAGTTAACGAAAAGGTCTAATGTTTCACAACAAAAAAAATTCCGCTGAATAATTACTTGTTTTTTTAATAAGGTAATAAGGTTGATTGTAGGAAGGCTTCCTTATTACTAAGGTTGTTTTGTTTGGAAAAATCAGGTTAAAAATAAGGTTTGTTTTGCGCAATTGTTCGGCAAAGGACTGAATAGATACAATATTTTTGTGTCCTATTCTCTATTTCTCTATAAGAACTCTTTCCAAATCACTCGGAACCGTTTCCCAATCGCTACCGTTTCCAAAGAAATCCAAGCGATGCGGTATGGGCGTTGGAATTTTCACCAAGTGTTGTGTTGTAATCGAGGAAAAGCAAGGTGGTTTTAATTCGGTTGAGGCTGATATTGCCGCCAAAACCAAGATCAAACAGATTACTTCCGAGATTGATACTGTCAACACGGAACGGAATATTCGCCGGATTCTGAAAATGATGATTGCTGTTGGCGGTATTTTCTCCGGTTATTTTCAGACCGTACATGAAACGTCCCGTCAATTCCACGCGCCGGAATACATAATCCCCCGTAATTCCAAGACGGAACATTGTTCGCATCAACGATGTTTTGTCATACGTGAGCGTAAGCCCTTCAAACCCGTCTTCGGTAAATCCGTCTTGCGTCAAGCGTTCCAAATCAAAGCCCAGAATCGGTTTCACGAGAAAAGACTCCGAAATATCTACCGGTCGGACAAAATAAAACGCCGCCGAAATCGAATTGCCGTCGGTTTTGCCGGAAACCGGTGTCGGCAAATAAGAACCAACCTCAACATTCCGGTCAATTTCATAATTCTGTACCCCATAACCAATATAACCGCGAAGTTGAAGATTGCGCGAAAAAAGATTCATCCCGCCGTAAAAACCAATTTGGAAATCTCCCAAGTCGGCTTTGTCTAAAGACTGTTTGTATTGACCGGCAGAATACCCAAATGAAACGCCGAAAATCGATTCCTTCAACGGTGCCGGTAACCCCATTCCGATATAAAACCCGCCGCGGCTGCCGTTGCCGCCCGGAGCATTGCCGTCGGCGTTCAATTTTGTGTAATTATAGTAAACATCCGCCCAAAGATCATGAGAAATTCGGCGTTTGGGTAAAAACCGTTGCAGCGAATCCCGTTTTGACAAATATTGTTTCGGCGAGAATTGCTTGGGTAAATTCCAGCTTGGCTTTTTGAAGAATTTTTGCCCGCGCACGGTTCGGGCGTTGTCCTCCGAAGTCCCCGAATTTGTTCCCGTTTGGTTCAACCCTGTCCCGTTGTCTTCCAACGCCAACGGCAAACGGTGAAATCCGATGTTTTCCATCGGAACCCGCCACGGCGAAGAAAGAGCAAAAATCAACATATTTTCGCGGGTTGCGCCCGAAAGACTGTCCAAACTCGATTGGTAATCGCTATCGTTTCCGATTTGCAGCAACGCATCGAAAACAACTTTCTGCGAATTATCGAACATACCCTGATTGAGCAGATTGTCAATCAATATGCCGAGATTTCTTTGGTTTGCGGAATTGACATAATCAACAAGGTCGGCGGATTTTGTTATTTCGACGGACAGACCGTTTTCATTGTCGAGAATGGTTTTGTTCAGTTTGAAAAACAGAGAATCCGCCATCGCCAAATCAGCGAACACGGAATCCGCCGAACCCTGAATAATTCGGAACGTTTTGGTTCTGCCGCTGTACGTGGAACCGTCGGCGATTGCGAGCAAAACACCGTTGTCCATCGTTATTTTTCCTTCCGTAAGAATCGAACCGGTTCCTTGTGAATCGACGGTCAACTCAATAACGGCTCCTTCTTTCAGCCAGACGGCATGATCTCCGAAGTCAAGAGTTCCGCTGCTGTCGAGTTTGATTTTGGAATTTTCTTTGAAGGTTGCGTCGGCGGCGTAATTTCCCGCACCGGCAAGCGAACTGCCGCTTCCGAAAACAAGCGATTTTGCTTCAATCCCGTTAGCGGGATTTTTGTTGATTATTTCCACGCCGGTCAAGTCTAATGTTTTCCCTTCGGCGACAAGGGCGGAGTTGGCGCTGATTTCGAGGTAGGGATTATCGCCGGTGAAAGTTAATCCGCCGTTTTCGGAACCGCTGCTTGTGAGGTTTAGGATTGCGGAAGATGCTAATTTAAGACAGTTTATTTCCAAAAGACCGTTTCCGGTATTTTCAAAATTGACGGTTGTCAACTGAAGTAAGCCGGATGCGGATAATTTCCCCCCATTTCTTACCAATTGCAATTCGGAACTTCCGCTTGTATCCACACCGGCAAGATGAATATTTTCCGCAATAATTTGCGAACCGTTTTGAAATTCGGAGGTATCGCCCAACGCAATTGAAAGAACGGCATCGGTTCCGGTTGTTTGCAAGACGGAACCGTTTTGTAGTTCAAGCCCTCCGAAAAACAGACCATTATAGTAATAATAGCCGAAATACGTCATATTGGTGTAACTTTCGCCTTTGAGATGGAGAACGGTATCGGGTTGGAGAGTTGTTTTTCCTACAATTTGAACAGCATAATCCGCCGTAGTGATGGATTCTTTGCCGTTTTCGGGGGTCAAAACGGTAAAATCGCCGTAAACGGTGAGATTTTGAGCGATGGCGGTCAGGTTTTGGACACGCAATTCCTTAGCAAGGATACCGGATTGCATAATGAGGTTGTTTGTTCCGTCGCTCAGTTCCCCGCCGCCCAACAAAGTAATCACTCCATGTGCGAGCGAAGTGTTGTTTTCGTCTAATTGGCTGATAAGCATGGCGCCGGCGCCGCCGGTATAATTTCCCAAAACCGTGAAATCTTCGGAAACATTGAAAATTGTTCCCGAACCATCAACCGTCAACGCCTTCAATTCCAGTTCTTCGCCGTCTTTCATAATAATATTCACAGACCCATTGGCGACGAGTTCGTCTATGTCCAATTCGGCGCCGCCGCTTAAATCGAGGGTAGTTGGCAGGAATTTTCCGTTTTCATCTTTATTTTCGGAAGGGTTGAAGAGCAGGAGATCGGTTTGGATTTTGGCGTTGGAATTGCCGGAAAAGGTTGAAACGCCGTCGAAAATGATTTTGGATGTGGAAGAGACAAAACCATTAATAATGGAATTTTCCTGAAAACGGATCGTTTGTCCGGCAAGGATTTCTCCAAGATCGTCAACTTGGACAATACCGAGTTCGAGTCCTTCAATTCCGTCGTTTGGGGGTTCGATATTGACAACACCGGCAGCAATTGTGAGTGAGCCGGTGCCGGTGATTTTGAGGGTTCCCTTATTGCCGTACAATTCGGAATTGCCGAGAGTTTCGGAACTGCCAATCGAAACGGTTTCCCCAATACCGATTTCCAAATTTGCGGCAAACAGATTTGCAACACCCGTGCCGAAACAGAAAAACAAGATAAAATAAACGTAAAAAAAGGAAGGTTTCAACATTTTTCTCAATTTTGTTATCAACTTTATTATCAACAGCAATAAGGTGGTTGAGGATTCAACACCGTATTTTATAAATTTAGTGGGAGTGATTTTTTGGGGAATGGCGGAGGTGCGAGGATTTTTCCGGTTGAATTTGTAGGATAAGAAAAAAGGGGAGTTCCTACAAGAGGGATTTATTATTTTTTCTGTGAACTGGCGATTGGGGGTAATGCTGCTGTATTATTTGTAGTATTATTGTAAATTCTTTTATATCAAGGAGTTATATTGTTATTTTGACTTTTGATTTTTTCTTATACTTTTTTTATAACTGTCTATTTAAATCTGAAATTGGGAGGCACAAAAATAAAAAAATCATAATTGC
>JAITQV010000623.1 GCA_031288765.1 Planctomycetaceae bacterium | reverse complement strand
TCGCCTTGTGGGGAATCTGCCGCCAATCCCATACGGATACGGTTTGCGGGATTTTGGAGGTAGTTCCAAGTCAAGGTTGCCTGTTCAAACAGGGCTTCGTGGTTCTGGGGCAACCAATCTAAGTTTGCCGGCATAGGAAATAATTGTAAAAAAGGGTTAAAATGATTGACCTATAACAATTTAGGAACGTTCCTAACTCATTTAGGAACATTCCTAAACCATTTAGGAACAATCCTAATTCATTTAGGAACATTCCTAACTCATTTAGGAACAATCCTAATTCATTTAGGAACATTCCTAATTCATTTAGGAATATTCTATTTTTAATTAGGAAGTTCTAATTTTAGATTATTTAGTTCTTGTTTTCAAGAGGGGAGTTCAAATTTTCAGTTAAGGAAAACCTTTTTTTAATTTAAGAGTTCCCAATTCTGATTTCCGTGTTCCCAATTTTGGTTTCCGCGTTCCTAATTTCGGTTGGGAAATTCCAAAAAACAAAAAAGAACGTGAAAATTTGCAATCACAAGGTAGGCAACCGTTCGCCGAACGGTTGCGTCGGTGTTAACAGGTTGAGAATTTTGTCGGCGGAGGGTTGGGGTAAAATGTTGTGCTTGCCCCGCAGGGGCAAAATGTGCATAACCGGCGGTGGAGCGTAGCGCAACCGCCGGATCGAATCCCCCCAACTCCCCAAAGCCCTGCAAGGGCGAGATTATAATTGTATTGGCTGATAATCTCACCCCGTGCGGGGTTTTGGGGGGAGTGTGAGGAGGTTTTGATCCGTAGGTTGCGCTTCGCTCCACCTACGGTTATGCATAATCACACCCCTGCGGGGTTAAGAGGAAAACCCAAAATACTCGGCGTAAAACCCGCTGTCAACTTACAAGGTCAACAGAAGAAAAGTCTGCAGAGAAGGCAGATTTTCATAGATAATTTTTTGAACGCGGAATACACGAAAGAACGCGGACATTTACGTAAGTTTTCGGAAAAGTTCAACATTTTTCCGAATATCCCGTGTTAAAAAAGATAGGTTTGTTGATATTGCAGATTTTTATCAGATAATTTGCACTATTTCCATTTGCGGCACAATCCGCGATTCAATGAGCGAATGTTATTCGCCCCTACAATTAAATTTCCATTCGGACAATTAAATCCGCTTGCGTTCTCCACCGTCAACTATTAAACTATTCACTATTAATTACGAACAATTCCCCGTAATCCCGCCCGTCAAAAAATAATAAAACACCATCCGTAATTCCATGATAAAAACATCTTTCAAATCCGGTCAACATCGGGGCGTTATTTTGGTAATTGTTTTGGTGGTTATTGTCCTTTTAACTCTTTCCGTTCTCGCGTTCTCGAAGTTCATGACAGCGGAACGACGCGGCTCCAACCAATCCCTCCGGCAAAAACAAGCCCGCCTCCTCGCAGAATCCGGAATTGAATATTTGCGGATTCTCCTCATGAAAGAACAATCTGTTGTTCTTGATTTGGGCGGTTTATACGACAATCCGGCGGAATTTTGCGGGCATCTTGTTACCGATGGAACTGTCGCTATGACCGGTCGGTTCGCCGGTACTCAATCCGGCTTGCAAAACGAAACCGATTGGCGCGATGTCGGTCGTTTTTCCGTTCCGGCTCCGCTGCTTTCCGCTAACGATGTGCTCACCGGCGAAGAAATCCGCTACGGTCTCGAAGATGAATCGTGCAAAATAAATCTTCGTTGGGTCATGCAAATGGAAATCCAACAACCCGGCTACGGTCAGGCAATGTTATTGCGGCTGCCCGGTATGACGGACGAAGTTGCCGACGCCATCCTCGACTGGCTGGACGAAGACAATGACCCCCGTGAGTTCGGAGCGGAAAACGATTATTACGCCGGACTCGATCCGCCCTACTACGCCCGAAATGCTATCCCCGACTCGCTGGATGAATTGCTGCTGGTCAAAGGTGTTACGCCGAAACTGCTGTACGGAATCGACTGGAACCGCAACCATATCGCCGATTACGGCGAACCGGATGAATCCGTACTGGATGAGTTGGGTGTTTCGGACGGTTCGCTGAATCTCGGTCTTGTGTCAATTCTGACTCTCGACAGCCGCGAATCCATGTCAACCCCAGACGGTCTCAATAAAATCAATGTGAATATGGATGATCTCGAAGAGTTACGGACATTGCTCGAAGAACGCCTCGAAAATCAGACTTGGGTCGATTACATCATTTCCTACAGGCAACAACCCGCCGCCAATGTTGACGGAACCGGAGGAACAGGCGGTTTATCCGGTATTCTTGCCGGAGTTACGGGAAACGCGGGCGGTACCGGCAATGCCTCTTCCGGCGGCAGCGGCAGAAAAATCAACTCTTTTCTCGATTTGGTGGCTTCATCCGGTTCGCAGGCATCCGGCTCAATGTCCGCCAATCTACAATCTTCAAATTCACAATCATCAGGCTCGCAATCTTCCAGCTCTCAATCATCGGGTTCACAATCCAATATTTCGTCTTCCCTCCCTAATTCGCAAACGGCTGCATCTTCTTCAATACAAACGCTTGTTTCTCCGTTTTCGGACGATCCCGACGAAATGAATGAATACCTGCCGGTCTTGTACGACAACCTAATGATCAGCGATCAACCTGTTGTCGGGCGTATCAACATCAATCAGGCGCCGCGAACGGTTCTGGAACTTTTAACCGCTCAAGAGGATACGCTGACCGATTCCGCAATGCTTTTGGGTTCGGAACTGGACGCGACCAGTCAAATTGCAGCGTCAATGGGTGTGGGAAATTCGACTTCGTTTTCCGATATACAAACAACCGAAATTATCGAAGGAATTTTAGCGGAACGAATTTGTGATCCGGTGTTGATTGACCAACCGGAAATGAATTATCCTTTTTGGCCCTACACGCACGGTATTGTGACGGATTTGGAACTAATGAAGAAATTGGAACCTTATTTTTGCACGCAAGGCGCTGTCTTCAAGGCGAATATTGTTGGTCGTTTTGACGAGCAATCTCCGGTTGTTCGTTTGGAGGTTTGGCTGGACGCTTCGGCTGTGGGCAAACCGGCAAAAATTATCCGAATTCGGGAGTTAACCGAACTTGGTCCCGGTTATTCTGCCGAACGGCTTGGAGCGGACGAATGGAGCCGCAACTATTCCCAATAACCCGCAATATACTCGCAAATACCACAAAGCGGTCTTATTTATATCTATTTTGTCGTTTGTCGAGCAATTGCCTGTTAGGACAAACAGATCAAAGAAAAAATATTCAACACAAATCAAAAACCTCGTAGAGGTTTCCTATCTTTTGTTTTTCTATTGATATGGATTTCCTATTACGTGGAGTGCCGGAAAGACCGTCAACCGTAACATCTTTTGTTCCGGTTGATTTTGATTCTTCGGCAAGTTTTTGTGCGAGAACCTGTTCTTCGTTACTAAGAATTACGGTTCCTGCTGCCAATGCCGTACTTCCTGCAAGGATTTTGCTAAGGATTTTACGGCGGCTTGGATTGACTGGTTTGTCGTTTGACATTCTTGTGTTCTCCTTTATTTTTCTAATTTGAAGTTTTTAAAAAACATAATCATAAAAATCTCCGTCCCGTTAGGGACGAGATGTTGGTAGAAAAAACGTTGTAAAAAATGGTCTTAACCCTAATGCTGCTGTGGTGTATTAAGTTTTTTCATAGTTTGGACTTAGGTATAATTCAATTAATATCCCCCCGATGACCAAACCGAGAAAATATTACAAAAAAGGCAACCATCAATTTAAATTTTTGAATATCCTATTTTAACAA
>JAITQV010000620.1 GCA_031288765.1 Planctomycetaceae bacterium | reverse complement strand
GTGGGAATTTTTGCCATTGATTGATATGTCGAATCCGGGTTCGCCGTCGAAAAATCCCGGAACAAAAGCAGAACTCAAAATCCGGCTTGTTCACAAAAACCAAACAGTAGAGCAATCATTTCCAATACAAATTTTTTCCGGCAGAAACTGGATCAAAAAACGTATCACGATCAAGCAACCTGCTCTCTGGTCGCCAAACAATTTGGGAAAACCAAATCTTTACTGTTGCGAATTGGAATTGCTCGAAAACGGACAAGCCATTGACAAAATCGTAATGAATGTGGGTATTCGTACGATTGAATGGACGGAATCAGCAGGACGGCGGCTTGCGGATCGTTGGGGAGATTGGCAATGTATTGTCAACGGTTCGGCGATTTTTGTCAAAGGTATCAACTGGATGCCTGCTGATGCGCTTCTCGAATTACCGCGCGAAAAATTACGCTGGCGGCTGCAACTTGCCAAAAATGCCGGAATCCAATTGATCCGAATCTGGGGAGCGGGTCTTCAGGAAACCGAAGATTTTTACGATTTTTGTGATGAATTTGGTCTTATGGTATGGCAGGATTTTCCGATAGGGAATCTTGAAACACCGAATTGGCCTCAGGTGTTTTTGGAAGAACAGGTTTTCCATACGATTTTCCGTATCAGGAACCGTGCTTCGCTCGCCGTCTGGTGCGGCGGCAACGAATTTAATCCGTACAGTAAAGGTAATGCGACTTCTATCGGTATTATTGAACGGAATGTCCGGTTGTTCGACGGCACGCGGAAATTTCTGCGGGCTTCTCCGGACGAAGGCTCGTATCATGGTTATCCTGATATGTGTCCGTCGTGGTACAAAAAAGAACCGTTTGCCCCTTATCCTTATGTTGCCGAAACAGGAATACATTCGTTGGCGTCGCCGTACTGGCTTGGCGACTATATCAACCCCGACGAGCTGCCGACGGCGTATAAAATGTGGGACGAGGAATTTAAGAACACAAATCCCGAAACAGTATCCCATTTTATCGAATATATACCCGAACGTATCCCGCGAATGTTAAGCCGGGCTTCGCACATTGTCGATATGACTTCGCCGGGAATCGAAGATTTAACATTAGCAACACAGCTCGGTGTCGAAGAATTTTATCAAGTACTCAGCGAAGGAATACAGGCAAATTATCCTGTAACAACCGGTTTAATGCCTTGGGTTTTTGCACGTCCTTGGCCCGTGATTGCCGGAGTCCAGTTGGTGGACGGCGGCGATCAGCCGTTGGCTCCTTATTACGCTATCAAAAGAACTTATGAACCGCAACATATTTTGCTTGATATTGATCGGTTACTTTGGAAAAGTGGTGAGAATTTTATGGTTCGCGTTAAATCGCTCAACGCCGCTGAACAACAAGGATTCAAAGGAAATGTTTCCGTGCGGATTTTCGATGATTCGTATATAATATTGTACAATAAAAAACAGCCGATAGAAGTTTCAGATGGTATCGCTGTAAATCAGGTTGATTTTGAACCGTTTACAATTCCGAACGATTATAAGAATCGATATTTTTATGTTGTTGCGGAAATGTTTGGAGCAGATGGAAAATCCGTGTCGCGTTCGGTTTATCGTCCACGTACGATTAAGGCGATGGAATATCCCGAATATTTCAAAAAATTTGTTTCCGCTCCCATTGCCTGGATAACGTTAAATGAAGGTCCTTGGCTCAAAGATACGATACAAAAGTCTCCGAAAACCACACTCAATATTAAAAGAACAGAACCCAAACCGATCAACTCCCGTGATTTTGAACAGATAATCACTGTTTCCAATATGGGTAATGTTCCTTGTCCGCTGGTAATTCTCGATATTGTTTCTGCCGATGTTGTTGTTGATTGTTGCGACAATTACTTTTGGCTTGATTCCGGTGAAACAAAAACAATTACAGCAACGATTCATGCCCGCGACGGCAAAGAACCGAAACCGTTGAATGTTAACGTACGATCATGGAACGTTGAATAAAACTGCTTTGCCGAATATTCGAAATATAAACATTTTAACCTTTTAACCCAAAGTGAAAGTACAATGTATTCAAAAAATTTTCTTTTTTGTGTTGTTGCTATTTTTTGTTTTTTCCCTAATTCGATGTTTGCGGGGGAAACGATTCGGAGTGATGTGGTTGTTGTTGCGGCAACACCGGCAGGTGTTGCAACGGCAATTTCAGCGGCTCGATCCGGTTTTGATGTTGTTGTTCTCGAAGAAACCGCTCATGTTGGCGGAATTATTGCGGGCGGTTTGACAAACGCCGATATTATTACCAAAGAAGCAATTCGCGGAATCTTCGAAGAATATCTGCAACAAATCCGTGATTATTATATCAATAAATATGGTAAAGATTCGCCGGAATACCGTGCCTGCCGAAACGGTTATTATGTTGAACCGCAAGTTGCCGAACAAGTTTTTCGCGGAATGCTTGCCTCAGAAAAACAAATCCGATTGATTGAAAAACATCGGGTTGTTACGGCAATTGTTGCGGAAAAGGACGGCAGCGAACATCAGGCGGAACCAGGACGAAAATTTGATGGAGCCGCACCGAACGATTTCGGTAAACCGGTCAAATTGACTGCGGTAATTGCGGAAAATCTTGCCGAATCCGGTTTGCGGACGGAATTTCGTGCTAAAATTTTCGTTGATGCAACTTACGAAGGCGATTTAGCAGCTCTTGCCGGTGTTCCGTATCGGGTTGGTCGGGAATGTCGCGAAACGTTTGGCGAAAAATTCGCGGGGAAAGTTTATGTACGTTTTGGTACTAAAGAATTGCTGCCCGGTTCAACCGGTGAAGGAGATGATGGAATCCAGGCATTTTGTTTTCGTTTTCACATGACGAAGAACAAGGATCGTTTTATTCCGGTCGAAAAACCGGACGGTTATTGTCGGGATGATTATCGCCATTTAATCGGCGATTTCAAATCCGGCAAGGTTCAAGGGCTTCACGATATTATTCAGATTTATCCAATGCCGGGCGGCAATTTTGAAATCAACAGTAATCATCCTGATCCGATTCGCGGAGTTCCGAGTGAATCACTTGATTTGGCTGAGGAAAATTGGGGCTGGCCCGAAGCGAGCACGGAAGAACGGGCAAAATTTTTCAAACGAAATTGGAACTACAATGAAGGGCTGATTTGGTTTTTACAGCACGATAGGGAAGTTCCCGAATCAATCCGAAATCATGCGCTTGAATTTGGCTTTCCTGCCAACGAATTTCCTGATAATCATCATCGTCCGCATCATCTTTATGTTCGGCAGGGACGGCGAATTTGGGGCAAATACAATTTCACGGAGAAAGATGCCGATGCTGATTCTATAACAGGGTTGGCGCGGCGGCATCAGGACGGAATCGCTGTTGCGGAATTTCCGATAGACTCTCATGGCGTTACGAAGTTTGATCCGGCGCATCCCGGTGTTCGGGAAGGATATTTTTACATCTCGCATCCGCCGACGCAAATTCCTTACGGTATTTTAGTACCGAAACGGGTTGACGGATTATTAGTTCCGGCGGCGTGTTCGGCAACTCATGTCGGTTATCAAATGATTCGCGTAGAACCGACATTCATGGCTCTTGGGCAGGCAACAGGTATTGCCGCTGCCGAAGCAATCCGGCAAAATAAGGAAGTTCGGTCTATCGACATAAAACCGGTTCAACATGAAATCATCAAACGCGGCGGAATCATCCTTTTTGAACAAAATAAAGCGATCAATCCGTTTTCGGAATAAGTTCACGGATCATTTTTGATGTGGCGGTTGGCAAAGAGGTTACATTCGGACTGTTCGGAATTTTCTGATTGTTTGGAAAAACCCAATTAGGCGATAGCGTCAAAATTTGCACCGGCATCAATTGCCTTGCCTGGCGATTGCGATGCCGCTCCTTCGATCAACCCGATAAGCGCTTCGCCGAGATTTTTCTGAACATCCTGAGTCTTTTGAAGTACAGACATTTGAACCTTCATTGCCGTAAGCGCTTGCTGTTGTTGGAGTGCATCCGAAATAATAGGATCCATTATTTTTCTCCTTAATGTTTGTAGATGTGTTTATAAATGGGGGAATTTAGATATTCAAAACCGGGGTTTACCGAAATTAGTTATTTTGAATATTTAACTTATATTACCTTATATATTCGCTTCATGCAAATAAAAATCGGGTTTTGAGTAAAAAAGCGAGAGTTTTTTTGTAAAAAGCCGTTTTTTCCTCTTGGCACAATTGCAAAAAATCGAGATAATTCCCAAACAATACCGATTGCAAGAACTTTGGCGAAAATTCGGAAGATATTTAATTTTTGAGGGAAAAGATTCAAAAATTTGAAAGAAACCGCAAAAAAGAATTGAGTCGGGGTGAAGTTTGCGAGGTATAGTGAGGTATATTTATAATGTACCTGCAACATGGGAAGACCTGTTTGGCAAGATTACGGATATTTTGATCAAACGGTGAACAAATTTTTTATGTTGCCGTAATATCCCTGTACGAAGGCGGCGATGTGACGCCTTTCATGGAAGACTCAAACGATCCGGTTTCGGATCATAAACTCAAGGAAAGATGACAATGGAAATTTATAACAACAGCCAATATATTCACGGCGCTCATAATCTTCAAGGTCCGCATCGCACCGTGCCGGCTCAGGAATCGTCCGCCGCCGCAACACGTTACGCTGCTTTACAAGATGATATTCAATTTTCCGATGAAGCCTTGCAGCTAAGCAGTCTCAGTAACAGCAACAGTTCCTCGTCGTCGGGAATCCGGTTTGATCTTGTCAATCGGATTAAGGCGGAAATTGCAGCGGGAACTTATGATACGCCGGATAAAATGGATATTGCGGTTGATCGGATGATTGGACGGTTGCAACCGCGGTAAAAGTACACGCCGGATAGAAAAATGATTTATTGCACGGTCAAAAATGTAATCTTTTTGACATTCCCATCCTCCCTGTTTCACTTGATACGCAGTTACTCTCCTCTGCGTATTTCTCTCGCGGGAACTCAATTTTTTGAATTGAGTTCCTGTTTTTTTTAATTTTCTTGGGGGGGCATTGCGATTATCGGCGTGTTAATCGCTCTTCTCCTTCCTGCCGTTCAAGCCGCCCGTGAGGCAGCACGGCGTTCTCAGTGTATTAACAAGTTAAAGCAACTTGCTCTTGCCGCACACAACTTTCACAGTACACACAACCGTTTACCGGCGTCCGGTAATGATCCGCTCTGGACGAAGATTAAACCGGTTTCCGGCGGTGTTGCGGTGGATGTAACCTCGTTGGTACGTGTCCATTATGTTGATACGTACAACCCCATCGTAACAATGTTATCATTGCTTGAGCAGTCGGCAATGTTTGACACGTTGATGAGTGCCGCAAAATACGGAGCACAAACAGACGGAGACAATCGAAGTTACATTCCATGTTCTTGGATTGACACGTCGGCAACAGCAACCGGAACCGATCAATATGTCGATTCTTCGGGAAATTCTGTTAATTCACCGCTTCGTGACCGTTTGATTTTGACTCTTTGTCCTTCCGATCCCTTGTCCAATACCGCAACAATAGGACGTCCTTACGGTAATTACCGTTATTGCCGCGGCGATATTTGGTGTAACTGGCAGTGGCGTGAATCACGGGGAGCATTCGGTCCGGGAAATCGTTTTCCTGTTTCATTCAGTAGTATTACCGATGGAACCAGTAATACGGTTTTCTTTTCCGAATCTTGTGTTGGTGCGGACGATGAACGGACGAACCGTGCCGGAATTGTTACGGGCATCAATTATCCTACGGACAGACCAAGTAAAGTGGCGGCTTATCGCGGAGCAGGCGGCGAACTTGATCCTTCCGCTCCGACAGTAACCGGTATGGATCAACGCGGAAGCCGTTGGGCAGATACTCGATTGGTATTTTCAGGATTCAATACGGTTTTGCCTCCGAACTCCCCGTCCGGTCTCTTTGATGATCCCAATAGTTCATCTGGAGCCGCTTATGGAATTTATGCAACGGTAAGCAGTTATCATCCCGGCGGTGCTGTTGCTGCGTTGGGAGACGGAGCCGTACGGTTTGTTTCTGAAACAATTGATTGCGGTGATTT
>JAITQV010000615.1 GCA_031288765.1 Planctomycetaceae bacterium | reverse complement strand
CGGTATTTACTCGCTTTTGTCAAACAACATGTGTCGCTAATACCGCTTAATACCAATTCCGTCAAGCCCAGCAAAAAAAATACATTATCCTTTTTATTTGTCTATTCTTTACCATTATTGATACAAGATAAATTTAATACTCCGCTGGTTGGTATTGCTGTTTTTATAACTTTTTTATTGGTTTACGGTTGTAACACGTTTTCCTATAACCCGGTTTTGAATTTGTTCGGTTTTTATTTTTACGAGGTAACAAGTGACGAAAATATCCCCTATGTTTTAATTACAAGAGACGAAATTTTACAAAGCCATTCGCCTCTTTGGGTCAAACAAATCGGACATCATATTTTTATTAAATTTTATGACGATAAATATTGAACATTTAGAAATAGCCGTTTTGGAAAGTCAGGTTGAATTTGATGTTGAAAATTGACGAGTGTTTTTATTTTTTTGGTTCGGATAATCATCTTCAATCAACTGTTACACAGGATGAGCATGATGATATTGTAATTAAATTCTTTATCCCCAAAACGATGACACGGAAACAACTTATTGAAGAATTTACTTCGTTAATCAATAGTGATTGTTTTTTTGTCGATTCTAATAATTGTTTCGATTGGGATACTTTTTTTTCCGAAAATGAATCTTTTTAATTTTTTTGAGATTATGAATCGAAATAATTTGTTACCGATTTTTGACGATGATGATGATTTCGTTGTTACGCAGCGGGAAACATCATTATTGTTAACCGTCCGGCAAGTGGCAAATATTTTGAAACTTAGCCCGGAATCGGTACGCAAAGAAATTAAAAGAAACAAAATTCGAGCGTCCCGTGTCGGACCACAAGGCGGCGTGTTGCGTGTGCGTCTGGATTGGCTTGAAGAGTACATCGAAAAACGGAAAAACTTCTCTTAGCCGGTTCAGCGGAATCGGCGGCAATTGCCGGTGAACCGGATCGTCCACCCAACCGAGCAGCAACCGCCCGGCGAGCGGTTACATCGGCGTTAGCCAACCCATTTCTGTTTCCGCACGGCAACCGAAATCTTAACCCCGCCAGGGGTGTGATGCGCATAACCGGCGGTGAAGCGCAGCGAAACCGCCGGATCATAACCCCAAAAAACATAAGCCCCGCACGGGGCGAGATTATCAATCAACACAACCATAATCTCGCCCTTGCAGGGCTTTGGGATATTGGGGGTTGTTGATCCGTAGTTTGCGCTGCGCTCCACCTACGGTTATGCACATCTCGCCCTGCGGGCTTAGGAAAAAATCAAGAGGAGAAGGAGGTTTCCTTACATTTTCGCGTTCTTCAGCGCCCAATCCGCGTTTTCCGCGTTAAACATCCCCGCTAATATTTTTTTCAACGCGGATAAACACAAAACCGCCGGAATATTACCAATTATGAATAATTATCCGGTTTTTCCCGACACGTTTAACCGCACATAATCAGGAAGTTCCCCGATAAGCGGGCGGAGATATTCGAGGCATTGCTCCGTAACAAACAGCCTGTCCGAACAAATAAATTCGTCGGGCATTGGTTTTTCGCCCAAAGCCACTTCGTTGAGCGGAGCGGTTCCGAGCGACCATGTGTACGGGTTGTTCGATGTCCGCCGAATCGCTACCATAACTCCGCTCGTTCCGGCAACCGCCAGCCGAACCGCTTCCCGCCCGCAAGCATACGCCTCTTCAATGTCAAGCGGAACCGTCCGGTCGGCAGCACACATCTGAAGCGATTCGCAAACCTGAAATTCGCCGCGCCAGCCGAATTTGTCCGACAATATCCGGTGTAACACCAACGCCGCACTCGTACCGCCCATCGCACCAAATTCGACATTGGAAAATTTGTCCGCCGTTTGCGAAGCACTAATCGGTTTTCCGTCCGCATAACAAACCCCCTCGCCGCAAACAATACTCACCCACCCGAAACGATTATAAGCCGATTGAACTTCGGCAAGAAATTGCTCCAAAACAAACGGACGTTCCGGTAATAAAATTATGTGCGGGGCGTCGTCTTCGTTTTTCTTGGCACACGCCGCCGCCGCCGGAAGCCAACCCGCCGAACGTCCCACCGTTTGGAACACAACAAACTGATCAACCCGCTGCATGTCCCGCGCAAGTATTCCCGATTGTTGAACCGACAACGCAACATACCGCCCCGCCGAAGCAAAACCCGGCGTGTGATCCGTCGCAAAAAGATCATTGTCAACCGTTTTCGGTACGCCAATGCCGCGTAACTCATAACCCTGTTCTCGGCAATATTTCTCAACACGGTGAATCGTATCCATCGTGTCGTTGCCGCCAATCAAAAAATAATACCGTATCCGATACTTTTTGAGCTGCTCCAATATCTTCGGAAATTCGGCGTCTTTGAGCTTATGACGGCAACTTCCCAACGCACTCGAAGGCGTGAATTTAAGCTGCTCAATAATTTCCGGCGGCTCCTTGCCAAGATCAAGAACTTCGTCCCGCATGAAACCTTCAATACCAAACCGCATCCCGAAAACTTTTTCGATACCTTGCGGTTGTTGTTGCAGCGATTCCTGAATAACCCCGCAAAGGCTGGCGTTAATTACAGCGGTCGGTCCGCCGCTCTGCCCAATAATTACATTACCCTGAAACATCTGTCTGATTTAAAAAATGATTAAAAAATTGTAATATTTCAGCAAAATTTTCGCTAAAATTTGTAATCAATAAGCAACCCACCTATTGTTTGGCTTTTTCCATCGCAAAATCTTTACTCTCCATTTTATGGTTTCCCGACTAAAAATGGTATCCCCCAATGACGGTTTTTACCGCGTATTCGCATATCTACAATGATATACCAAAAGACTTTTTTCCTACCGGAGTGTGTTGAGTAAAGACATGTCGGCTTGATACTTAAATTACTAATCCAAAATATCTTATCTTGGAATTGAATTTGTTCTTCAGAAAATAATATTTGCCGAAACATTAAGTTTTCTTCACCTGTTAAGTCTTCATCAAATTTAGCATCATAGACGTAACATTCCAGTTTAATTGCAACTTTTTCAAGTTCGGCACATTTCTTGATGGACAATGCAATTGGAGTTGGTTGGTCTAATTTCACAGGATGTTCCCCCATTTCAAAGGAATGTAAATAATTTATACCATAAAATATTTTCCATAACAAAGACCAAGTCGATACAAAAATTAAAGTACCGCCAACTACAAAACATACTAAAGAAGGAAGCAATCCAAAAATACCAAACCGCGAAAATATGTAACCCATTACTAAAAAGATGATTCCTTGGGGGGTAAGAGTTTTAACAATATCTATTTCCGGTTCATCTGCATATAAACGATATTTAAGTTGCATTCCACGAGCAGTTTTTATCTTATTCGGTGGTTCAAATGACTCAGATTTATCATCTAAAAAACTTTTTACAAAATCTAAATCAAAATTAACCGAACTATCATTACTCATCTTTTTATAATTTCATACAAGTTGCTACATATCGGTTATCGTATTTTTGATTTATAGGAATCAATATATTATTCAACTTCTTCAACTACCATACATTTTCCCAAAATGATGCTGAAATATTACAAAAAATTGAATTAACAAATACAGAAAACGGTTTACGTTCCGGCTATTCCTGTTTTCCCGCCATTTCACGAAAGTATTGTTCAATAATATCACGATAATGAGCCGGAAATCTTTTTTCAATACGTAATAAGGCTTCTTCCCGTTCATGCGGCGGTAAATCACCCCATTGACCTTCCGTATTAAAATCACGGCGGTCAACATTGCCGGGCGCTTGCTGTTTCATAATCCGGCTGTCATCCGCCGGCTTGTTTGCCTGCTGCCCTTGATCACCTTCGCTGTTCTGCCCTTGTTTTTGCGCCTGCTCCTCAATCTTCTCAATCAATTGATCAAGCGATTTCAAAACACCGTTCTCAGCATCCTGCGTTCCCTCGTCCGTCCGTCCTTTGCCAAGCCGCCGCCGAACATCGTTCATCTTCTTTGAAATTTTTTCAGGAGCATCTTCTTCCGCTTTATTATTTTTCAAATCAAATTCAAGCAACTTCGCTAATTCCGCAAACCGGCGCGGAACCGAAGAATCTATTACCGTTTTAAATTCCTCCAATGCGGCAAGACCTTTCTCCGATTGCCCCAAATGATTACAAACAATTGCACGTGTTATGAGAACACCCGCCGGATCAATACTGTTTTCCGGCGTCATCTCGTCAAGAACCGGAAGTGCTTCATCGTAAAGCCGCGACCGTACAAGCCGCAACGCAAGATAATACCGTAACGATGCGTAAAGATATTTCGTTCCCGAATCGCCCAAATAAATCTGGAGCGGAATCTGAGGCAAAACAACCGGTTGACCAAACGGTAATTCCTGCCACGCCAAAACATCACAAGCATCCAGATAAGTTGCAATAGCAGGCAAAACTTGACGCAACGATTCGATGGTTAATTCAAACAACGCCGTTCCCGAAAACTTTAAAGTCGGTTCGGCTTCCAACCGGCTAAACCGGTTGACAAATTCTTCGTGCTGCTGTTGTTCAACAAGATTTTGCGTTTCAAGCCAGCTGACAAACTCCTGACGAATTACCGCCGCAGCCGGAACTGACCAATTCCGAACCGATACTTCCGTTTTTACGGTAATTGGTTCCGCTGCCCTACTGACATGGACGAAAAAAAAGAAACATGTCTGTACAGCAAATACCAAAGCAATAATAAATATTGAAATATTTCGCATGGAACGGTGTTTTAGGCAAAATTGGAATTAGATTGGAATTTAGAAAAAATCCTCGTCCTTAAATTCACAATGCCGATGATCATTTTCACCGGCATAAGGAAATATAAACGGAGCTTCGGCTTCCGTGATTTTGGGTAACTCATTCAAAATAGTTCCATAGGTTTGCGGAGAAACTTCGGGACGATCTGCGCAACCGGATAAAGAAAACAATAAACCAATCAAAAATAATGCCGGTAAAAATCGCATGGCTATCGGTAATTTGAAAAATCAGGATCAATTCCTACGTCGTTTTATTAAAAAATTAAAAAATAAACAGCAAAAACGGAGAAATTTTGTCAGGAAATCAACACTACAAAGAATACTCCGTAATTTTTTCTCCATAAATTAATTAAATAAAGTCAAACAATTATCGGGTTTATTTTAAGGCTTCAGCGAATTCGTCTAAGGTTTGGCACTCAAAAATTTCGGATATCAACGAATCTAAAGCGATTGGGTCGGACATTTGGTGAATTGCTGTTTCAAGGTATTTCGGAATTTTTTTAAATTTTGCCCGCAAAGCAAGCAAAACCATCTCCTGTTTACCTTCTGCTTTACCTCTTGCTTCACCTCTTGCTTCACCCCTCGCTTCACCTCTTGCTTCGAGTTTTTCTAAAAATGTTAAGGACATTTGGGTACTCCTTTCTTTGTAAACCGGTTTAATAACTTCATCAATTGATTCTGGTGTTAGTTCTTTTTTCTTGTTTTTAATTGCTTTATCCATATACCGCAGGATTTGTTGAATCCAATACCGTGTCTTTTCGTCATCCCGAATTACCGCTAACGGTTCCAGAATTTGTTGACGGACATCGTACAGAGTTCCGTCTGTTGCGCGTTTGAGCAATTCGAGAATCACCCGCAACAGCGGAGCCGTTCCGAATTCATCAGGACTCAACACCGATAAATCAACCATAATATAATCGAATTTCGGTATAAACCGTTTTGTTCCAATAATTTTTGCGATATATTCATCTAATTTCGGTTTGCTAATAATTGGCTTTGAACCGTTGTGAAGAACGATGAGCAATGGAGCGGGCAATACGAAGTTTTTATCTTCCGGATTTTTTGCTTCGGAGAAAAACTTGTTCCAGATTGCCACTAAATATTTGAGCAATTGGAAGGGCCAAGACCGTTTCCGTTCGCTTTTATGTTCAAAAACGAATACAACACCGGCAGTACCTTTTCCGTGTTTTAACGGAATCCGAAAGATTAAATCGGCGATTCGTTGTCGTCCTTCCGGACCGAAAAACTGTGTGGTTTCCAGTTTGATTCGTTTTAGGTCGAGTTGTTTTAACAATTTGAGTCCGTCGCGGGTTTTACCGACGTAAAGTTTCAGGAATTCCGTTACGAGTTCGAGATTGGCGAAGACCGCGCGAACAAACTCGTCATGGATATTGACCGACGCTTTTTTGTTTGGTTGTGAGTCTTTGACCGATTGTGGGGATATTTTTTTCATTTTTTTATCTTACTCCGAATATCGGCATTTTCAAGAGGATGCGATGAATTTTAGCGGAGAACGACACAGTGATTAACATTCGGTTTTCAGTTAAAAACAACACCATACTTTTTCCGTATGTTGAAAAAATATTGTTCAATTACATGTAAACTGTTGCAAAATTATTTGCGGTATGTCTGTAATACACAATAAACTTTGTGCGGCAATTTATTGAAGAGTTTATTTTTCGACAGTGATTCCGTCTTCTTCACCGGCACTTCGCATTTCTGTTTTTGGTTTTTCGTTTGGTTTATTGGGATCGGGCGGACAAGTTTTTATTTCAAACGGGGCGGTTTGGGGCAATTTTGCGATCACGGCTGGTTTTTTCAGATTAGCGAGAATTTTTCCTAATTTTTCGTCGCTTAATTCATAACCGATTTGTGTCGGCATTCCTTCCCATAGAATAGCGCCGCTGATTGGTTCGATCAATACGGCGTGAGGAATTCCCCAAACTCCGAGTTTATTGGCAAAACGCCGGTAAGTATCCACAGCGAGCGGAACTTTGATATCGGCGAGTTTTGTCGGTCCTTCCATTTTTTTGAGAGCATCTTCGTCGGTTTCGCAAATGGAAACAACAACCAGTTCATCTTTATACTTTTCGTGGAAATATTCGAGCAATGCCAAACTTCGGCGGCATGGCGGACACCATGTTGCCCATACTTCGACAAGGACAAATTTTCCGGCGAAATTTTTGGGCGGTTCATTGACCCAACGTTCAACTTCGATGGGACCGCCGAGAACTTCGGTAATATTTTGAAACCGGACAGAGTTTGCCCAAAGCATTTGCGGGCGGTTTGGAATAGGGATTCCTTTTTTGGCAATTTCCGCCGTTTCAACAAGCCAAGGTTGTCCGGCATTATCTTGTGCCTGAGCTGAAACTTGTGTTGCGATAGGGAAAACGGTTAAAATTACAAGCAGAACGGGAATTTGAAATAATTTCGATTTCATAAAATTTCTCCAAACGTAATGTTAGATTATTCGGGTCATATTAATTATACCGGCAATAATTTGAGTTTTACCAATTCAATCCGGTAAGATCAATATTCAACATGGAAAGTCATTTTACCGGATTGATATTCTTAATCAAGAGTATCCGAAAATTACAAGCGAAAAGAACCGGCAACGATCAAATTTTCAATTTTGATACCAATTCACGTAAAATTAATGAAAGGCAGGCAACTGTTATGATGACAAGTTGCCTGCCTTTTTTTTATTTGGGAACAGTTACATTTTTTGTGTTATTTTCTGGCGATTTCTATTTTGCGCGGTTTAAGCATTTCCATTTTCGGCAGATGCACCGTCAGAATACCATCGACATATTGTGCTGATATTTCTGCTGCATTGACCGATTCGCCGATTCTAAACGCACGATAATAATCAGCCGGTTCAAATTGCCGGTATCTATCGATACGTTTTTGGGCTTTTTCATCAGGAACATCCGTAAAACCGCGAATCTGCAATTCACCGTGATGAAATTGAATATCTATATTTTCTTCTTTTATGCCGGGCATATCGGCTTCGATGCGATATTCGTTTTCATATTCGCTGATATCAACCGCAGGAATCCGAAACGGTTTTTCAGGAATAGTTGGTTCCTGATTGGTTTGAGTAACTGTATTATTTTTTGTTTCAACGAGCGGCATTGTTATTCTCCTTTCTTTTTTCTTTATTTTGATACTTTAAAGTAATAGTAGGAACAATTTTTACGGAACGTCGTTTATTTCGGACTTACCGTAATTTTTTGTACTTTTGCTTCTTTCGGTTTACGGAGTCGGATGCAAAGGACTCCGGATTCGATGGATGCGTCCAATTCTTTTGGTGCGGAATCCATGGGAAGAGTTATTGTTCTTACGGTATTGCCGAAGGTACGTTCGCGCCGAAGATAATGTACATTTTTTGATTTGTTTTCGTGCGGACGTGTGATCTTGATCTGCAACTCTGTTCCGATAATTGACAGATCGATTTCTTCCGGTTTTGTTCCGGGGACTTCCATTTCGACGTAAAAGGCGTCTTCATCTTCCCAGATATTTGTAGCCAATTCCCCCGAGCTAAGTGAACCGAAAAGTCCTTCCGTTTCATTAAGGGACGGCATCGAAAGGAATTGATTCAACCGGCGGAACAATTCACGGGAAAACGGATACGGATACACTAATTCTGAGTACATAATTGTCTCCTTTCTTAAAATGGGTTTTAATGTTAAACGGTTAAATTGTTTTTACTGTACGGTGAATATATTTTACAAATTTCATGCCAATTTTTTTGAAAACACTTTAGTCCGTGAAATTAAAAGATTTACGAATATTCATTTTGCCAAGAGTTTTCTGAAGTATCTGTCATTTTGGCAGAGAAAACGGAATTAAAAAATGGTATGAGGACTTTTAAAAACACCTTTTTCAAAACACACAATGGGGCGTCTTTAAAAAATCAGACTAAAAAATTCAGAGTTGCCTGCAATTGTTTTGAGACTGCGGCAATCATTCAAAATAAGAGTCTTCCGGTAATATCCGATTCTCTTGCGAACTCATCGTATTTCTGTATTCGGTTGGTGTTTTGCCCGTCCATTTCTTGAAAATCGTCGCAAAATATTGGCTCGTTGTAAATCCGCATTCCATTGCGATTTCTGTGATTGATTTTTGCGGTTCGTTTTTCATCATTGTTTCCGCCTGTCGAATACGCAATTGATTCAACACGTTGAGGGGTGAAAGATTCATTAGTTGCCGGCAACAATGCGAAAACCGTGTCGGACTGATTCGGCAAAGCCTTGCCATTTCCCGCAACGTCCAAGGATGTTCCAGTTGTTCGGGAAAACCCGCCAACTCCTCAAAAAACCGCTGAACCATTTCCGCCGATCGCGGTAATTCTTTGGAGAATTCCGATTGATTGTCCTTTTCCCGAATATTGAGGAAATCATAAAGTAGTTCGTTGATGGTGATTGCCAGCCCCGAAACCGGACATTCCTGTCCCGCATCCCGCAATATCCGGTAAAGTTTTTTCCACGAATGGATAAATTTTTCCGAAAGATGAACCGCCTGACCCGAACCATAAACCAAATGATGTATCAATTTGTTTTTATCCTTCTCCGAAAGTATGATCCACGAAGGGAATTTTGATGTTTGATGGCTGCGGCGTATCTTTGTATCAATAATAAACCACATAAGAGTTCCCACACCGACATTGGGAGCGCCAATCCGGTGAATCTGCCACGGCGGACAAACCACCATATCTCCGCCCCGAAGTTCCCAACTTCCTGTTCCGGTTTCATACCGGTTTTTTCCGCTCAGAAGAAAAGTAATCTCAATTCCTTCGTTACGGTGCCAGTCAAGCCCCCAAGCCTGCTCCGTAACCGCACTCCAAAATCCCACCGTCCGCAACCCGTTCAGCGAATCCTTCGGAATCGGTTGACCCGGATATTGACCGCGTGCGAAAGATTTCAATTCCACATCGCCGTGTTGAGCGGCTTCGGTCAACCGTGAACAACTGTCCGCACAATAAGTCGTGTTGCCTTCCTGATAAAATGGTACATGGGACATTGTAATATAGTGATTTTGGGGTTGTGATTTGTGATTTGGGGATTGGGGTTTGTGGTTTTGGGAAGTGTGGTTTCAATCACTCGCCGTTAATTACAAATCACCAACCGCAAATCACACACATCGGTTCAACCCGGAGGCCAAAGGAGTGGACGTCCGCCAAGTAAATGGAAGTGCAAATGGTACACGGTTTGTCCGCCGTCCTGACCGCAATTCGTAACCACACGGTAACCGTCCTGCAAATTGAACTCTTTAACCAACTGACGAAGTACGCCGTAAAGATGTCCGAGCAACGGCGTATCTTCTTCTGTTAATTGGTTTGTTGATGCGATTTCCTTTTTCGGAAT
Source organism: Planctomycetaceae bacterium (assembly GCA_031288765.1). GTDB lineage: Bacteria > Planctomycetota > Planctomycetia > Pirellulales > Thermoguttaceae > WRKP01. The sequence continues at coordinate 939 of JAITQV010000615.1, read as the reverse complement.
CAGCAAAATATGAACCGGAGCCTGCGGGTTGACATCGTTGAACGCCATACAAAGATCGTCTTCATAAACAATCTGCGCCGGAATTTCCTTGTCAATAATTCGTTTAAAAATCGTTTTTTCAGACATGATTAGCTTGCCAACATGGAATAAATGAGAAAATGAAATACGTCAATTAAGGAATTACGTTATTTCGGTAAAATTTTCACAGAAGACATTTATACTTTGTTTACGGGCAAAAATCAAGAGGTTATTTCGGTTGCCTACCTTTTTGATTTCCTACCCAAAAACAAAAACAGCCGAAAAATTTGGCAATCACAAGGTAGGCAACCCTTCGCCGAAGGGTTGCGTCGGCGTTAGCCGACAATGAATTTATGTCATGTCGGTTATTTTGGTTGCCTACCTTTTGATTTTTAAAATCCTTTTCCTGTTTTGCCGTTATGCCGGTTGATTCGGAATGGTCAAAAATCATGTTGACCAACGGAATCAAATTAAGTGTTAAAATGGTCATGATGCTCTTCATTTAATAATTGGGATGTATGAAAAACTGGTTTGTTGGTGTAAAAGTGAAAAAATCTCACGAGAGATGGTTTTGATTTCTCGAGAGATTTTTTTTATCTCTCGAGAGTTTTCCGGCTTTTGTAACATGTTTTTTCTGTTCTTAAAGGTAAGGAATTATGTTGTATTCATATCTTAAAATAATACACATCAAGGAATTAGGAAAAGTCGTGTGGCAACGGAAACAACAAAGGTAGGTAAAAGTGTGAAGGGTATTACCGACGATTTTTGCCAACAAAAGGTAGGCAACCGTTGGGTGAAAGCCCCTCGCCGAGCGGTTGCGTCGGCGTTAGCCGACAATGAATTTATGTCATGTCGGTTATTTTGGTTGCCTACCTTTTGATTTTTAAAATCCTTTTCCTGTTTTGCCGTTATGCCGGTTGA
>JAITQV010000549.1 GCA_031288765.1 Planctomycetaceae bacterium | reverse complement strand
TGGGGGGAGGGGGAATTTGGGGGATTTTTGGGGTTGGGGGGACAATCCTTAGAATCAACCGGTGTTTTTTAAAAATTCGGGGATGTTCCCGAAAGACTCAGGAGGTTTTCCAGAAGACTCGGGGGTTTTCCCGGAAGACTCGGGGGTTTTTCCGGAAGACTTGGAGGTTTTGCCAGAAGACTCGGAGGTTTTGCCGGAAGACTCGGAGGTTTTGCCGGAAGACTCGGAGGTTTTTCCGGAAGACTTGGTGGTTTTGCCGGAAGACTCGGAGGTTTTGCCGGAAGACTTGGGGGTTTTGCCGGAAGACTTGGGGGTTTTGCCGGAAGACTCGGAGGTTTTGCAGGAAGACTCGGAGGTTTTTCCGGAAGACGCGGAGGTTTTGCAGGAAGACGCGGAGGTTTTCCCGGAAGACTCGGAGGTTTTGCAGGAGGTCTCGGCGAACTTGCCGAGACTTCCGGCGAAGGGTTGCCTACCTCTTGATTAACAACCCAAAAATTCGGCAATCGTCCGCCCATTTTGCGATTAACATTTCATAAGGTAGGCAACCGTTCGCCGAACGGTTGCGTCGGCGTCAGCCGACAACGAATTTATGTAATATGGGATATCGGGATTGGCGGTTTTTGTGCGGAAACAAAAATGTGCCGGCTAACGCCGACGCAATCGCTCGGCGAGCGATTGCCTACCTTGTGAATTGTTAATCGCAAGACCGGCGAAGGGTTGCCTACCTTTTGTTGGTAAACTTCCTGCGAATTTTCCATGTAATTTTCGCGTTTTCCGCGTTAAAAAAACATTCCACCGAATAAATACTCGGTGAAAAAAATATTCCGTTGAATAATTACAAATAAACGTTTTCGGCTTGCGTTTTCGGTTGATTTGTATATACTGAACACTTCCTATAAAAATTGACTCATTTATAAATTAACCGTTTCGTCATTCCCGCATATTCGGGAGTCCGAAATTTTATTTTTTGCCGATATGACGCATGAATTGATTTTGACCTCTGTTTCTCAAGGATTGGAACCTGATACTTCCGGTTACTGTATCGTCGCCGAAAATCGGAAAATTCCCCGTTATCTCACCAAACGGCTTGAAGCGCTGAGTGAATATCAACACTTGGCTCCCTCCGCTTCGGAACAATCCCAATTTTCTCCGGTTGCCTATTCTCATTTGATTTTTTCGGGACACAATACAATTTGGCACACATTATCACGGATTGCCGATGCCGGAACCGATTACCGTTTCCAACCCAATCAATTGGCACACCATATCGTATTGACCGAAAACGAACTCGTTCAGGAAGGTCCTGCATGGCTTTTATTGTTACCGGGGTTTCATTTTACGGACTGGTTGACGCCTTCCGTCCGTTTTTCCAACGGCAGAACAATTCCAACTCTCACTTTACCGCCCAATTTGACACGAAATCAACGAATTGCGCGGGAACGCCGTTGGACTGATCCGCACAAAATGACATTGTTCCCGTCAAATATCGAAGATCAAGAAACATACCGGACTTATGAAAACGAGACTCTTATAAATCCCTATCAATTACCTGATCGGCAGCCTTGTCCGTTGCCTTGTCCGCAGCCTTGTCCGCTGTGGCGGGAGTTGACCGGAGATGCCGGATGGGCGGGTATTTTGGCGGAAACGGTTCAAACGGGTCAGCAAGCAGTTCTTGTGTTTCGACCGGGTATGAATATTTTACCGCTCATTTTTGAGGCGATTTCAATTTTGCCCGCAGAATTACACTGGAAAGGAACTTTTTCTACTTACTATTTCAAGGATTTGCCGGAACACACCGCATGTCAATGGAAAGCCGTTCTTGCCGGTTCGCCCATTGCGGAACGGCTGCTGAAAAACAGCGATTCCCTGATACTTGACCTGACGAAACCTTTGGGAACAGTCCCGTCGGGAAAATATGTTGAGTTTGCCAGAACGGGGTTGGACGAAATGTTGCCCAAAAATGAAATCCCTGAAAATCCTTTTAGTTCGGACGACTGGGCAGACAAAGAAATTTCCGTTCCCGCCGAAAATTTGCCGCAGCAGGAAAATCAACCGGAAAATCCGCCAACCGTTCCCGAAACTGTTTCCGATACTGTTTCCGAAACTCCTGCCGAACCGCCGGAACCGGACAAAATATCGGCAATGAATCTCTCGGCAATGAATTTCAATGATTCCGTAGCGGTAAATTTGCCGCCCGTTATTACCAAAGAAGCGTTACGGATTCAAACCAAAGCGCCCAAACCGCAAAATCTATTTAGTTCCATTCTGAATATGAAATCGCGCGGACAGTTTTATCTTCTGTACGGCGTAACACTTTTATTACTTCTTGTTCTTTTGTTTCTTGTGCTTGATCAGGTTACGAATTTCGGATTGACCCGTTTTTTTTGGGGAAACAATCAAACGAATCCTAAACCGGCTGCCGGTTCTTCCGACAAACCGCAAAAAGCAAAAACGAAAGAAGAAGAAAATGTTCCAAAAAACAAGATTGATAACGCAACATTAGAAGCGGAAAAGAGAATCAAACAAGAAGAAGAACAAAAACAACAAGAACAAATTCGGATCAACGCCGCAAGAGCCTCAAAAAAATTACTTCAGGATCGGGCAAACGCCATTCGATCCGAAATTGCGGAACAGAAAAAGCAGATTCGGAAAAAACTAAACGAATATCTTTCCGAACACAAACTTCCCGATTCGTTGGCGATGTCTGTTCCGCAATTTCAGGACGATCATGTGAATCCGCCGGAATCGAAAACTTTTCCCGAATTGACTGATTTGCATCCGTTTGGTTTGGCGGTTGAACTGCAATACATCCCTTTATTGGACATTCCCAATGTTCGGGTGGAAACACATAAACATACTTTTTTCCGTGATGTTGACGAAAAGGATATTGAAAACAATTCGGATAACAAAAATTCCGGCAATAAAGATTCCGGTAATAAAAATGAACCGTTGGCAGCGGAAGAAGAGAAAACGTCCGAAAATACGGATTCAAAATTATCTTCGGAATTATCTTTTGATCAACCGGAGGATTTATCGGTTAACGGGTTGCAGGTTCCTGTTACGGATCGGTTTGAATGGTCGGTTATGGCGGTTGACACGGACACACTTCGGGAAACGCCGATGTTCGATTTGAAATTAACCGAACAGGGACTTTCGGTTGACTGGCGAATTGAAGGAATGGATTCGCAACATCTTTATGATACACTTGCCGCTTCGTTTGGTTTCCTTCGCATCTCTGCCGACAGTACGGTTGTTAAAACCGCTGTTGAAAATACCGCTACCGAAAATACCGCCGCAGAAAATACTGTTGCCGAAAACACGCTTACCGAAAACGATAACGAAAACGATAATACGGATAATACAATCGTTCAAAGTATTCCGCTTTTTGAACCGAAAATTCAAAAACCGCTTTTCCTAATGGAACATTTTGTTGATCCGAAACAAGCGGAATTTTCTGTTGAGATGCCGTTTACGGCGGAACCTTGGCGGTCATTTTTCGCAACAACGAATATTCCGTTTGCGTTTCGGCTTGCGGTTACGGTAAAACCGGATGATCCGGAAATTCTTCGGAAGGAAGAAATCAACAGTATTGATGTGAAGGAACCGAATTTGCCGTCTGAGTTTTTTGTTGAATTTCAAACGCAAGTTGAGTCGAAAAAAACGGTTGCTGCCGGAAGTGATACCTATTTATCGGTTACGATTTCCTTTGAGGGTGCGGTTGAACCTGAACGGGTTGTCTGGTATGACCGTTCGGGGACACAGATTGACATTTTGAAAACGGAAATGGAAACCAACAATACAACACTTGAAACAATGAAAAAAGACTTGGACATAATTAAAAAAGAAATTCTGGTTGGAACAATACCAACTACTCAGGAACAACGGAAAAAACGGAATGAATTACAATCGGAAATTACGAAA
>JAITQV010000534.1 GCA_031288765.1 Planctomycetaceae bacterium | reverse complement strand
TTTTTGAGCGGAATACGGTACAATACGTCCGCGTACAACCGTTTAAGTTCTTCATTGACAAAGGTTCCCGAATCAATTTTCAGATTTTTAAGATCGAGCAATTTCAAAACTTCCGGTTTGAGAACATGCCGCAACAACATTCGGGCTTTCCGAACATCACACAATTTATCCTTGCAAAAAGCATCATGCTGATACTTTTTCTTAAATTCTTCGAGCGTACTTTGATCGGGCGGTTGCTCAAAGCGGGATTGTTTGTGTGGTGTTTTGGGAGACATAAAATCTTTTAATTTAAATTTAGAAAAAAATTATTTTAACAAAAATATTGGTATTTTCAAAAAACAAACGGTAAACCTTGAGACTTATCTTGTCCCAATCGAAACATGACCCAAAATCAAATCTCCAACACCATATACCGGACTATAAATCATATTGTTCTATTTACCAATCATTTATATTACATGAATTTAATTTATTTTACCTGAAGGTTTTCACTTTAATGCCGTTGCAAATTCGTCTAATGAAACACATGTCAGAGCAAAATCGGTTAATTCATTTAATTTAACAATGTCTTGAATGGAACAGATTTTTTTCTGAAGACGATTCGAGGGCGATTTCAAACGATGCGATAAAATACGAATGATCATTTCGGCTTTACCCTCCGCTTTACCTTCATCTTTACCTTTGGCAATTAATTCCTCTTTACGTTTAGCAACTAATTCGTCTAAAAGTGATGTTGACATAGTAAAAACTCCTTCTTGTTCAATTTGGTTAGTAACGTTAATAAAATCCTGATATTTAAAATTTTTCGCACTGGTTGTGAGGTAATACACCGCTTCACGCCATATTTGTTGCGATTCTGCGGAATGGAACGTCGGCTGCAACTTACGGAAAATTTCCAGTAAACGTTCGGAAACATTGTTACTGAAAACTGTTTGCAATACCATGAAAAGAACTCGCAATTCAAGGTCTTCGGGAAAATCCTGTGGGATAAGTGTTGTAATATCAAGCAAGATTGACCGCATGTCCAACGTGAACTCTTCCATACCTTCTAAGGTCTGTACCAACTCGTTCAATTCCGTAGGAGCGGTAAATTGATTTTCGCCATAATGAAAAATGATCGGAATGACCATCGGAAGCAAAAACGTTTTGAAACGCTCTTTGGCTTCTTCATCGGCATTTTCCGCATGTGCGGCTGATTCGACCGCTTTGAACTCGCGATACCAAAGGTGAACAATATACATGACCAACTGTAAAATTGTCCATTTATCGTTATCGGTTTTCAGTTCAATCAAGATGAAAACAACAACACTTCTATGACTATTTTTGAGCGGAATACGGTACAATACGTCCGCGTACAACCGTTTAAGTTCTTCATTGACAAAGGTTCCCGAATCAATTTTCAGATTTTTAAGATCAAGCAATTTCAAAACTTCCGGTTTGAGAACATGCCGCAACAACATTCGGGCTTTTCGGACATCACACAATTTATCCTTGCAAAAAGCATCATGCTGATACTTTTTCTTAAATTCTTCGAGCGTATTTTGATCGGACGGTTGCTCCAAGCGGGATTGTTTGTGCGGTGTTTTTGGGGGCATAAAGTTTTTTTAACTTAACTTTGGAAGTGGAATGGACAGAAAAAGTTATCCTCTTGGGGCGGTGAAGCCGATTTCGACAGCCATAGGACCGAAATCGGTTTGAAAGGGGATTGTAATTGGTTGGCAGTTTTCAGGAAACCGCAGCTCGGTTGCTTCGCCGTTAATTACGTTTGGTAAGCTGAGACTGAGTTTATATTCTTCGAGTTGTGCTTTAGCATTACCGGCGATCACATTTGTGAGTTCACCGACGGCATCGAACACATCGGCGTTGAGTTCTTTGCATTCTTCCATGAGCATTGCGGAAGCGCTTTTGAGGGCGAGTTCTTTCGACATGGTGAGAACCACAGTTCCTGCGACAACACCCGAAAGACCAATGATACCGCTAATCGGATACAGAGTTTGCGGGTTCTTTTTTAATTGAGGAGCCTCCCGTGTTACCTTACACCCGACCATAGTTTCCAGGGTTTTGGTCACGGCGATAATAAACGGATTAATAAATTCAACACGAACAGCTAGAGACGGCATAATGTTAAAATCGAATTGAAATTTTCATAAAGTAAGTGGTTGCATTTCCCGCAGCCAACCGGAATGCAATTATGATAAACGATAATATTCTAAAAAGCAACAGGGAGCAGAAACAATTTATTTATTATTTTGGTCGAACAAACATTTTGTAATATTTCATGGGGATTTTTCTTAAAAGTTTATCATCAAGAGGTCGGCAACCGTTTGCTGAAACATTGTGTTGTCGGCTTGCCGGCGACAAGGAATTAGAGGAACAAGAGGAATTTTATGACGTTTTGATTTCCGTCCGTCAACAAAATTTCCGGAAAATTTCTGGTCGGTTAACGCCGCCGCAATTATAGGTGAAAGCCGCTGGTGAAAATTCTTCGGTAAGGGGCTTTCATCCAACAGTTGCCTACTTTTTGCCGGATTTTTCCGTATGGTGCAATTTTTCCAACTTTTTCAAAATCCGAACAGCATGACGCCCGCTTTGGACAGCACCTTCCAGTGTGGCTGGCAACTTTGTCTGCGTCCAATCTCCGGCTAAAACAAGATTGTCAAAAGGAGTTTCGGATTCGGGACGTTCCCAATAAATCGCCGGATTCGGTGAAAAAACGGCTTCAAAATGAGTCGTTACCCGATAAAACAATAATTGTGTTGTTTCATTTTGAAAAGACGAAACAAACGTTTTTCGGAGTTGCTGCACAACCCGTTCCACCAGTCCGAAATTTCCGCGCGATGTAAATTCATGCTCGGAAAGAAGCCGATGCGAAGCACTGATAACAACATTATGATAAATACCCTTGCCGTTTCTTTCGTGATTATTTTTCTCCGCTTTTCCGGGACAGAACAAAAATTGTCCGGCTCCGCCAAGCAAAACACAATAGGACAACTCGTCAGGCAATAAACGGCGATTGAACCAAAGGTGAACGGTGGTGACGGTTCCCGGCTCAAAACGTTCTAAGGCGAGTTGTTCGGTGTAGGATTCCAGATCGGATTCGGTCATTATTTTCCAGAATTGAGACAACGGTACCGCTAAAAGATAATAATCAAACGACCGCCTGGAACCGTCCGCTAATTCCAATGCCCGAATTTTAAGGTTGGAATTTTGCTGTTGTGTGTTGCTGTTGCTACTGCTGCGGTTATCGCCGGACGGAAAATCCGTTTCCGTTTGAAATTCCCAGAAAAACCGTTTGACCCGTTTGAGAAAGTAAATTTCAATTCCGCGATTCCGTAATTGTTCGGAGGTAATGTCGTGATAAATTGTCCGTAAAGGAACCGTTGGAATGTGAAATGTCATTGCTTGGTGTCCCGACAGAAAACTATCCCGAATAATTTGCCGAACAGCATCAAAACTAACATGTTCAATACTTTCGCTCAATGTACTGAAAATAAACGGTTCCCAGAATTTTTGGACGGTATTGGCGGAAACTTTTTGGGCGCGGAGCCATTCGGCAAAAGTTCCCGATTCCGGTTCCAACTCTTTTTTCTGTGTGCCTAATTTTCGCAATAACAAACCGGTTGTAAAACGTTCTTTGAGAGAAAGAAATGGAAAAGTCAGAAAAGCAGGAAAGAATTGCCAACGGTTCGGCAACCATGTTACGGGAGCCAACATTCCGTGTTTGCCGTCAATTTGAGCAAAGGGGATTGTTTTCTTTTGTTCAAAAAATTCGGTCAGACCGAGTTGCCGGTTTAAGTCAAGTAATTCGCGGCAACAACCAAGTGCAATATGTTGTCCGTTATCAATCCACTGCTCGGTGTTTGGGTCAAACAAAGAGGCAGCACGTCCGCCAAGAACTCGTGAACGTTCAAAGAGAGTTACCCGAAACCCGTTTTTCGATGCGGATTCCGCAGCGGCAATACCCGCCAATCCGCCTCCAATAATCGCTAAAGACGGATAAACTCTTTGATCAGGGGTTGATATGGAACTCAAAGGAGTAAACCTGAAAATAAATCATTAAAAACAAACCATCAAACAACAACTGAAAAAACAAGAAAAATAATAAAACAAATGATTTCATTATTGTTGTTTTTTGATTTTCAATTGTCGATTTGATATGATATTACAATATTTTGTCGGAAAAAAACAGTCCAAGTCTTGTTTTTCCTATTGTTTTTCATAATTTTATTATTTTTCAGGTATTTCATTCCTGATATTGGAATTTGAATCCGGTTTGTTTCCGCCCCCGATTTACAAACGAAACCAATTTGATACACTTAGAAAATCTTTGAGAAAAAGATTTTGGGAATTTTATTAAAAATTCCGAAGGCGGCGTAGCTCAGTTGGTTAGAGCAGCGGAATCATAATCCGCGTGTCCGGGGTTCGAGTCCCTGCGCCGCTATTGTGAAGGGAGTAATTCTGACTGTTGACAGGTTACTCCGCCGTTAACTTCACAGATTGCCGCTAGTCCTTTTCTACAAGGACTAGCGGATTTTCACCCCTATTTTAATCCTACCTAATGAGGTATCCGATGAATAAAACCATTAAACTTGATGGCAATTCTTGTGGTAGAGTGGATATATGCGCTTTTTGCCAAAACTATCATCAAGGGATTTGTATTCATTATAAAAGGACATCTTTCGTTGCCATTGCAGCAGGAATGTGTGAATTTCGTCGACCCACTTGCGATGATGAAACATTAAAAGGAATATTTGAAATGTTTGAATTATGGGATACCTTCTATGATATGAATGTTGATTCTGTAGTGGTGTCCGGTAATACGGTAGAGTTGCTTCCTCGTAGAAAGCGAGATCCAGCAAAGAACATTTCCTGACCAATTGGTAGCAACCACACCGTCCATCACACAGGAAACTCTTCCGGCGTTCCTGCCAACAGTTGCCGGAAAGAACGTTGCCCAACCATCACACCGCCAACGCCGTCGGCAACCCCAATCGGAGAAACTCACGCTTATATTGCCCTTATGTCTTTATGTTGACTTTTATTTCGTCAAGGTTTGTTATTCCCTTTTCTAGTATTCGTCGAGATTGACTTTTAGGCAATACTACACAAGATAGCAGTGTCAATAATTCAATTATTCGGTCGAGCTTTTCAGTCATTTGGTCGAGCTTTTCAATCATCTTTGATTGATTCTGCCACTCGGAATTAATCTTAGTCATCACTCTATCTCCTTTCTGAAATTTTAAAATATCAATTTTATGTTGTCCAACCGGTTGGACAAAACGTTGCCGGCAACTCCGCCGGCATCAACCTCCTCAATAAATTACGCAAAATTAATTTTTTGAGGAAAAATCACATCGCACTTTGAAAGTTCAATAGATTGGATTTTTCTGTCGGTCGCCTCTTCAATTTCCGTAATGATAGAGGCGATTCTTTTCGCTTCATTTTGTTCGGTTTCTTTTTTATATTCTTCGTATTCTTTGTTTGTCATTTTTTTAGCAGAGTAAAAGTTTTTTTTTGATTGGAAGTTGCCGAAACACTCCGGCAAACACACCCCATTATAGCCAACATCTCACCGTTGGCAACCGCCTGCGGCACTCTCCACTGTCAACTATCAACTATCCGCTACATAAAGTGTATTCATTTTTTTTGACAAAAATGAAATTCTGTGT
>JAITQV010000469.1 GCA_031288765.1 Planctomycetaceae bacterium | reverse complement strand
AAACAACCAACATTGTACAAATTCACCGTCGGCTGACGCCGACGCAATCATGGGTGAAAGCCCTTCGGCGAACGATTGCCTACCTCATAATTACAAACTCTTACACAAAAATTCCGCCGGAATACAGCCCTATTTTCGGGACAAACCGCTGAACAGATACGGTTTTTTTCTAGTATTCGTGAAAGACCGACGGACTTTTCCGTGAAAGTCTCAGAGGTTTTTTCAGAAAACTCATTGGTTTTTCCGAAAGACCGGCGGGTGTCCGTGAAAGAGTTGTCGGAGGGACTTTTCCACTAAATACCCCCAAAATTGACGTAAAATTCAAGCGGTTTGGCGTAAAACAATGTATTGTATCTTTGCCCGGAAAGAATATAAAATAGAACAAAATTGCCTTCAATATAAAAAAAGAAAGGTTTATTCTATTATGTTTAGGACAAGAGTTGAACAGTTGGTGCTGGAAGTCCATCAAGACCGGCAGTCCGCCGGGTATGCCGCCGGAACATTGGCGGCAGAAAAATTGAAAACAATTCTCGCAAAAAAAGGAAAAGCCCGTGTTGTTTTCGCCGCCGCTCCAAGTCAAAACGAAATGTTGGAAACTTTGGTTGCCGTTTCGGGGGTTGACTGGAATAAAATTACGGCGTTCCACATGGATGAATATATCGGGCTTGCCGGCAATGCCCCCGAACGGTTTGCGTTTTACCTTCAAACCCGTATTTTCGGCAAGTGTCCGTTTGCAGCGGTTCACCTCCTTTCCGGCAATAACCCGCAACTCCTTTGCAAAGAATATGCCCAAAAACTTGCGGCGGAACCGGTTGATCTGATTTGTATGGGGATTGGGGAAAACGGGCATATCGCTTTTAATGATCCGCCTGTTGCCGATTTCAACGACCCTCAACTCGTTAAAATTGTCGAACTTGATGTGTCTTGCCGGCAGCAACAGGTTCATGACGGGTGTTTTCCGAATCTTGAGGCGGTTCCGAAACAAGCGATAACATTGACAATTCCGGCTCTTATGTCCGGCGGCAGTCTTATTTGTACTGTTCTTGGTCGGCGAAAAAGTGCTGCAGTTCGCCGGGTGATTTCCGGCAATATCGCAACAGAATGTCCGGCAACGATCTTACGTACTCACAAGGATTGTACGGTTTTTGTTGATCAGGATTGCTATGAACCGTAGAAAAATTCGGAAAATTTCGTTTTCCATTTTTTCTATTCTTTTTTCAATCCCAAAAACATAAAATGAAAGTTCCGTTCTTGGGAACGGAATTGCCGTAAACGCTTATACCTGTTAAAAAACCACATAAGAACGTATTGAATTGTTTTGTGATTGAGTTACAATCTTAGTAATTCGTTATTATGCCGAAAATGTTCGGCATATTGTTTTGTAATCGATTGAACCGCTTAAAATTGATTGTTTTCGGGAGTCCGCCATCAACCAACAACTTCAAGAACAATACGCCGAAATTGCCCGATTAGCCGGAGGATTGGCACATGAAATCAAAAACCCGCTCTCCACTATCCGGCTAAATATGGAACTCTTGGCAGAAGACCTCGAAAATGTCGATCTGCCCCAAAGCCGCCGCGCACTTCGGAAAATCGAAGTGGTTCAACGTGAATGCAGCCGGTTGGAAGAACTCCTCAACGATTTCCTCAACTTCGCCCGCGCCCACAACCTCGAACTCCAACCCAGTGATGTTAATCGCGAAATCCGTGAACTCATTGAATTTTTCCGCCCCAAAGCCGAAGAATCCAAAATCGAAATAATCGCCTATCTGGCAAGCGATTTGCCAACCGTATTATTGGATCGGCGTTCCTTTCATCGGGCGTTGCTGAACCTGGTTCTTAACGCCCAACAAGCCATGCCGGACGGCGGACAACTCGTCATCCGAACACGCTCCGGCGGAAATGAAATCGCTGTCGATTTGATCGATACCGGTTTCGGAATTGACGAAAAGACGTTGAAACATCTTTACGATGCTTTTTTCTCAACCAAACGCGGCGGAAGCGGTCTGGGGTTGGCAACAACACGCAAAATTATTCAGGCTCACGGCGGACGAATCGCCGTACAAAGCGAATTGAATTGCGGTACACAATTTACTATTGCACTTCCAAGTTTGCCGCGACTCGCCGAAGGATAAAGTGCTTGCTATCATGCTTGCTATCATGCTTGCTGTCATGTTTGCCGTCATGTTCGGCAATTATAGAACCGCGCATTTCATAACGCCCTGTTCCCAAACGAAAAAAATCAACAAACAAATTCCATTGTTCCAAACCCAGATGCCGTAACGACCAACCGTTGCGTTTCCAAAGCCGAATGAAAAATTCCCGAAGTGTTGGTGTTTGGCGGGATTGTAATTTTGCAGCATCGAGTATTATTTCGTTGGGGGTTTGGCGGAGGATTACATTTTCAAATATCCCGTCAATCAACTCGTCAAGAACTTCCTCGTTTTCCGCCGCAAGACGGGCAAAACGTTCAACCGCTTCATCGACTTTCGGATTAAACTCCTTCCGAAGTATCGGAAGCAACAGATTGCGTATCCGGTTCCGTGTGAAATTGTTCTCTGAATTTGTCGAATCTGTTTTGAACGGTTTACCGAGTTTTTCAAGATAAGCGATAATATCACAACGGCGGACGTCAAGCAGCGGACGAATAAGAGTTACCGCCGGATTGAGTTGGCGGATTCCGGCAATTCCGGCAAGCCCCGAAATACCCGTGCCGCGAATCAGACGATGTAATACGGTTTCCGTTTGGTCGTCCGCAGTATGTGCGGTTGCAACATAACGAAACCCGATTTGTTCCGCTGTCCGGGTTAAAAACTCATAACGGATATTCCGTGCGGCGGCTTCGAGTCCGGCGTGTTTGCCGGTGTTCCATTCTTCACGGGCAATCCGGTGTTCGAAATACCGCAGCCCGTAACCGGCAACAGATTGCCGTACAAAATCCGCATCGGCATCGGATTCTTTGCCGCGTAAACAATGATTGATGTGTGCCGCCGCCAGACGTTTGACGCCGGATTCGTGCAAAGCCAAAAAGTGCAACAGCGCCATACTGTCGGCGCCGCCGGAAACAGCCGCCAAAATGCCGTGTTCCAACCAATGAGTTACCGGATAAGTTACCGACAGTGTTGTCGGCAGTGTTATCGGCAATGTTATCGGCAATGTTGTTGCGGGATTTTTTTGTGTGAGCCGGTTCATAATCCGAAAAGGAAAAACAAATTCAAAAAATACTCATTATTTTCCTTGCAAGAGAACGGTAATTCTGTTTTCAAGATCTTTTTGTTGCGGGTTTGACCGGAACGAATGTTGATAATCAGCGACTGCTCCTTGTAAATCGCCGTTTTGCTCTTTTATGTACCCGACAGCACGGAGCGCACGGTAATTGTCCGGCTCCGCAACCAACACCAATTGCAGCATCTTCACCGCCGAATCCAAATATTCCTTTGCCATATCCGTCCGGTTTTGTAATTGACAGATTTGAGCGTATTCCTGATAAAGTCTTGCCAATTCGATTTTCGGTTCTGTTGAGGTAACATTGGTGTTGTACCAGTCAATAAGCAGCTTAAAAGCCGCTTCGGCATTTTGTGTTTCCATATAAAGAACCGCCAAACCGCGGTGGGCTTCGGTGTGATTGGGGTTATAAGTGAGGGCGAGTTGGTAATTCCGAAGGGCTTGGTCATACTGCAATTGAGCATCTGCCGACTGACCGGATTGCAAGGAAATTTTTCCCGATTGATGATAAGTTGCCGCAAGATTGTAATACGTATCCGCGTTATTCGGTTCCGCCTTCAATGCCGCTTCGAACGCGGTTTTCGCTTCATTGTATCGGGCTTGACCGAGATAGCGTAATCCTTCGGAGTTTTTGTTGTAGGACGTGCAGCCGCCGCAAAAACACAGAACCAAAACAAAAAGAAAGTACGGAAGGAAGTATTGCCGTTTCATATTGTGTCAAACCAATGATATTTCGGGAGAACGAACATTGCCCGTCTATTTAGGGATAAATTTAAGGATAATAACCCCAATCGCCTCTTGAATGAATTTTTTTTAATCGAAACCGTTCACGGAAATTTTGTTAAAAAAACGTTTGTTCTATTTTTTGGGTTGGGGCGACGGGAAGAATACCGATTTTTTCCGTCGGGGACAAGAGCAAAACAAAATATCTTATGGGTTGGCGTCAGAATTTCGATGCTCGGACAATTCCTCGCCGCAAGTACGGTTTTTGTAATTCGGGGTCATAGATAAAAAGCATATAACGTTTTGAGAATTCGGTTCGGAAGTTTTGGCGTGTCAATTCTTGTTGTAATTCTTCGGCGTCTTTTTCTTTGTGGTAAGTGCAGAGTACCATCTGAAGTTTTTCCATTCTTGCGAGTGTTTTTTTTGCTCCTTTTAACAGACGGGTTTCATCGCCTTCGATATCTGCTTTGATGAAATTGATATCTTTCCCGTTCAGGTAATCGTCCAACGTAATGGAATTTCCTTTTGTGTGGTCGGAGACAAATTTGTTGACAAGAGTGATTTTTTCTTTCCAGGGTTCGAAAGTTTTTTCCAATGCTTTAATCCAATCGTTATCACATTCGAACAAATAGACTTTTTCTGATTTTTCGATATTGGCGAGGGCGAAGATACCTTCGGCGGCGCCGATATCCGCAAGAATATCTCTGTTGTTCACACGGATGGAATCGCTCTCATACCGGTGCGGAGAATCGGCGTCCTGCTCAATAAGTAAACGATTATAATAATTTTGAACCTCATCTTCTTCCCAACCTTTGGGAAAATACATTCTTTTGTTTTCGTGGAGAACATACAACATGTTATATTTTTTATCCGTAAAGACATCGATGTTGTCGGGAATATATTTTTTCGTGTAGTCGTAGGGAAAAACGGAAAAGGGGTTATTTTGAAGGTAATTGATTATTTCCAAGACCTCCGGTTCCTGATTATTTTTGTCGAGAGTTCTGAAGTAGTTGACGATTTCTTTTTGTTTACGGTTTCTGCTTCTTCTTGTTGTTCTTTTTACGGCATTTTCTTTTCTATTGCAATATTCAATAATGCCGTAAGGAGTCAGTTTTTTTACGAATGTTCTTAGTTTCCGCATTATTTTTTGGAACTTAGCCATAGGAATCTCCATTTATAATAGTAGAATGTTGAACGTTTTGGAAAAATCCGGCTGACTTTTCACAAATTGCCGGATAATTAATCGGTTCGGTAGTGAATTATGGTAATGAATTATAATGGTAATGAATTATAACTGATAATTTTCTGTTTTGTAGGGTTAATAGACCTTTTCGCCGACTTAAAAATACGTATTTATTTGGTTATTTATTGTGTCTATTCAGTCATCTATAAATAGTTCTTGTTGTTTTTATCAGAAAATTTGTTTCTTTGAGAGTTAGAATTTTTGCAATTATTCCGCCGAATGTTTCATTTTGCAGCGATTTTGGTCGAATTTGTATCTTTTTGAAGCATTCAGACGTGCAAAATGCTAAAAATGTCGTGCGACAATCGGCAATTGTCGTGTGACAACCGGCAATTGTCGTATGACAACCGGCAATTGTCGTATGACAACCGGCAATTGTCGTTTGGCAACCGGCGATTGTCGTGTGACAGCCGGCAATTGTCGTGCGACAATCGGCAATTGTCGTATGACAGCCGGCGATTGTCGTATGGCAACCGGCGATTGTCGTGTGACAACCGGCGATTGTCGTGTGACAATTGGTAATTGTCGTATGACATTTTTTGAAATTTTTTGGGGTTCATGGTTAATTTTCTGTGGTTTTGTAAAGGAAAAGCCGACAGGCAACCGGTTTTCGTGTGGTTGTCTGCCGGAAAAAAATAAAACCGTTGAAATATTACCAATTTTTTATTTGTTTTGTCTTTATTAAAAAATGGTGTAATAGGGTCGATAAAAAACAGAACATTTGCGAAAGTCCGCATCTGTAAAAATCTGCGCCATCTGCGGACTTCTCTCCTGTGTTCTCTGCGATTAATAAAATAGACAAGAACTTCCCTACATTGTATTGTATTACATTGTATTACATTATTTTCCGTCCGGTTCTATTTTTAGTTCGACCCAAACGATTTTTTGCAGAGTTCCCGAATTTCGGCTAACGGTAACATTATTTGTTCCGTCTTTTGCCGCTTCCAGCGGACAATCAAACCGCAATACACGGGCAACATCTCCACTAAATCCTTTGAGTTCGGCATCGTCAACCGGTTTGATGTTTTTACCGTTAAGAGTTGCGGAAAGAACGGCGTCCTTAGCCGATTCATTGGCAGCCAGACCAAGAATCAACCAAAGTTTTCCTGTTACCGGTTTTGTGCCGAT
>JAITQV010000402.1 GCA_031288765.1 Planctomycetaceae bacterium | reverse complement strand
CGTACCTAAGTACGGAATCTCCGTACCCAAGTACGGGACGGATAACCCTTTTTTCCTTTCCTTGTGTTTTTTAACGCAAATTTAACAACTTTTTTACCCTTTTAATGAAATGTCAACCTATCTTCCAAGACGAGATTCGGAATTAGTTGCGTGGGGCACTAATTTTACAGGACAAATAAATTTACATCTGACGGAATGGAGTATTCCCTCTGATGAATATTACGCTCTGAACACGGCGTTGCAGAATTTTGTCCACCTGCACATGCAAGTGGACAGCCCCGCCAAAACCCACACCCTCGTTATCGAAAAAGATGCAGCCCGTAAGGAGTTTGAGCGGTTGGTCAGGGGGTTGGTGGATTTCCGCCTGAAAAACCCAATCATCACCGACGCCCAACGGTCGGATTTGGGGCTTCCGATTCATGACCGCAAGCCAACTCCCATTCCAAAACCCAAAACACACCCGGATTTTGTGATTTTGGTGAATGATCTTCGCCAATTGCTTGTGGACTTCCACGAACACGAAAGCGAAAACAAGGCAAGACCTTACGGTTATAACGGTGCGGTCATTTCCTATGCAATTCTCGACAAACCGCCTGCCGGTCCCGAAGAATTAACTCATACCGTTTTGGCAACCCGAACTCCGTTTACTTTGGAATTTACCGAACAAGAACGCGGCAAAACGGTTTATATTGCGATTCAGTGGCAAAACGAAAAAGGTGAAAAAGGACTGTTCAGTGCCATTCAAAGCGCGATTGTTCCGTGATTTTGTGTTGCGGGGGTTGTGGTTTGTGGTTTGGTCGCAAGAGGTAGGCAACCGCTCGCCGTAGCGGTTGCGTCGGTGTTAGCCGACAATGAATTTATGTCATGTAGGTTATTGGGGTTGCCTACTGGCAAGCAATCGCTCGGCGAGCGATTGCCTACCTTTTGATTGCCAAATCAAAAACAAAAATTGGTCGGCAAGCCGACAACACAACCGCTACGGCGAGGGGCTTTCACCCAACGATTGCCTACCTTGTGAATTGTTAATCATAAGATTGGCGAATATTTGCCGACCTGACTAAATAGATACAAGGTTTTTTAGAAATTCCCTGAAATATTGCGGATTTTATTGTGTCCAAAGGAATTTTTGCGGAATTGGCGGAGTTCCGCCGCGTTGGGTACAAACATAAGCCGCTAATTCGTTTGCCTTGCGCCCAACCACAGACAATGGTTGCCGCAACAGAAAACCGAATACACTTGCCGCCGTAAACGCATCACCCGCTCCAACCGTATCAATAACTTCAACCTTAATTCCGGGTGTAAAAATTTGTTCCGATTTTGCGGTCAGCCAACTTCCGTCCGCTCCGCAAGTTAAAATCACAAGCCGGAATTGATAAAACTCCTGTAGTTTTTGCAACTGCTTTTCCACCCTACCCTGAGAAAAACCGAACATTGAAATAATCCGGTTCAATTCTGCATCGTTAAGTTTGAGAATATCGGCACAAGAAAGAACAAATTCGATATTTTTCCGTTCACAAAACGGTTCCCGAAGATTCAAATCAAGTACACGGTATGTTGTTGGCCGGGCGGCGTTGAGGAGATTTTGTAACGTCCGGCGGTTTTGTTCCGATCGGGCTGCCAGACTGCCGAAAGCAATTACATCCGATTCCGATGCCCATTGAAGCGATTCCGGTGTTGTTCTTAAAAAATCCCACGCCACATGCCGGTTAATCGTATAATCCGGTTGACCGTCTTCACGAAGATGCACGGATACGGTTCCGGTAGGCTCCGTAACAGATACTCCAATCAATGCCGCCGAAAGTCCGATACTGTTATAGAAATCAAAAAGTTCTTTACCGTTTTGGTCATGACCAACCTGAGAAACCAAACGGACATCCGCTCCTAATTGTTTACAATGATAGGCGAAATTTGCCGGTGCGCCGCCCGGTTTTTTATCGTTCGGAAATATATCCCACAAAACTTCGCCAAACGATAATATCTTAAACGGTTGTTGCGAATCAGTCATCTTGTTAAACTCCAAATCACAAATCACGCATCCCTAATATTACGGAAATTCTTTTTATTGATCATCAATGCGTATTTTATAAAGGAGAGACCAATTTTTTCCTGTAATAAAAACTTGATTCGTTGCCGGATCGAATGCAATTCCGTTTAAGACATTGTTGCGTTGAAAGAGAGATCCGCTAAGTTCTTTTTCATATTCTTTCGGAACAAAATTACTGCACTCAATCCAACCGATTACTTCTCCGGTTTTGGGATTGATTCGGACAATTCTTGTTGTTTGCCAAACATTTGCCCAGATTTCGCCGCGTACAAATTCCAATTCATTCAAGTTTTTAACCGGAACGGATTTTTTTGTTTTCGCGTCACGGTCGGCAACATTGAGTTGACGTTTTTGCCGGAACGTCTTCGGATCGAAAAACCGTAACACGGCACTGCCGTCGCTGAGAATCAAATGTTCCCCGTCAAAAGCCAGTCCCCAACCTTCGCCGTTATATTGAAATTGCCCGATTAATTTGAAGGCGGATTTTTCATAAACGAAACAGGTATGTTCTCGCCACGTTAATTGATAGAGTTTATCATCAACCAATTCGAGACCTTCGGCGAAATATTGTTTTGGTAACGGGAGATTGATTAAAACTTTCCCTGTTGCCGGTTCGACTTTGCGAAGCGACGAACCGCCGTAATTTCCCGTACTTTCATAAAGGAAACCTTCATCAAAAACAAGCCCTTGCGTAAACGCCTTGTTATCGTGAGGATAAACGGCAACCGTTTTGAGAATCAAGGGTTTTATTTCTGTTTTTGGTAACTGCGGCAACTGCGGCGGTTCTGCCCAAAGTGTTGAAGTGTAAAACAATAAAATACCGAACAATACCTTTTTCATAGGTTTAACCCTTGTTTGAGGGGTCTGTTTTCACGGCAGATTTTTTTGTAATTTTTTTAGTTTCGGTGTTCTTCTTGGCGGCATGTTCTTGTACGTTGTTTTTCCGTAATGCTTTTTCGACAAGGCTGATGAATTGGTCGGCGATTTCAGGAGCGAGAGCGTGTTCCATTTCGCAAGCCAATTTCGAGGCTTCCTCTTCCTCAACACCCAGCAAATGGTAGAGCAAGCGGAAAAAAATATCATGCCGCCGAACAATTCCTTCCGCTTCTTTGAGTCCTTTCGGCGTCAAGGTAACCTCTCTATAAGGTGCGTAGTCGATGAAACCTTGTGATTCGAGGGTGTGCATTGCGGTTGTTACGGTTGATTTGTGAACACCCAGTCGTCGCGAAATCTGACCTGACCGTGCATAACCGTGTTTCTGAACAATGTGATAAATCGCTTCAAGATAATCTTCCATTACTGCGGTAAGTAAATTACCGTGTGTCATATTTTTTGGCATGAGTAACCTCCGTTAAGGGAATTGAGAACCGGCAAACAATTTACGGTTCCAAAATGGTAAACACGAATGGCGTCATTATACCGTTCCCGACAACAAATTCAATCGTCTTTGCCGAATTAAATACCAAAATTTTAAATTTTTCAAACTTTAAAATAAAAAAATTCACAGCCGGCAGTTTTTCCTATAACGGTCTATTTTTATTAACAACAGAGATTACGGAACGGCTTAACTGTCCGCCCAATAACCCAATCGTTTTAGAATCAGGAATCTTGTCTGCAAAACTAAACAATACCGGACTATTGAAATACTGCATACTTTGCGGTTAAATAGACCAAAAGATTCAAAAGGTTCTTAATTTCGGAGGTAAATGTCTATTTTATTAACCACTTTTATTAACCACTTTTATTAACCACTTTTATTAACCACTGAATACACGAACTACACGGAAATTGGGGAATTAGTCAATAGACCTTTTCGCTAACTTACAAATAGGGTATCTATTTAGTCCGCTATCCCGAAAATAGGGCTGCAAGCCCTTTAGTCAATACAATACAGTAGCGTAGGGCAACGCCCTACGCTATTGATTAAAAGGCTTTCAGCCTTATTTTCGGGACAAAGGACTGAATAAATACCCTAAATGAATAAAAAATGATAAAAAAGAAGTTTAAAGTCTATACAGGTTTCCGCCATTCGCAAGCAACACAGCGTTGTTCTCCGTCGGCACGTGCCGAAACCGCTTTACAGGGGTGTAAACCTCTTTCGGCACGTGCCGAAACCGCTTTGCAGGGGTGTAAACCTCTTTCGGCACATGCCGAAACCGCTTTGCAGGGGTGTAAACCTCTTTCGGCACATGCCGAAACCGCTTTGCAGGGGTGTAAACCTCTTTCGGCACGTGCCGAAACCGTTTCGCAGGGGTGCAAACCCCTTTCGGCAGATTCCGACGTAATTTATACGCAGTTAAACATTTTGAACAATGTAATTCTTTATTAGACCTTTTGCGGTGATTACTGTATAGTTTTATTAACCACAGAATACACGAAATACACGGAAATTGGGGAATTAGTCGATTATTAAAAAATTGTTAGGGTTGCCTTTGAGAATATAAAACAAGAAAATAAAACAAACAAAAATCCTTTATAAACTTTTTTTCATCGTGTATTCTCTCAAAAAATTTCGTGCGTTCAGCGGTTCATAAAATAGACAATTACAATAGGACTTATGAGGCTAGCGATGTTTCGGTGAAACATCGCCTACCGCCGGAACGGTAATGCAACTGAAATAACTGAAATATTAGCCTTATTTATTACTCCGAAATGTTAGCCTTTATCCCTGAACGCCAACATCAAATCCTTGAAAAAGGACGAGACACGTATGAGATGGAATGTGCGAAGCCCAGCACGGCGGGTTCTGTATCCCAGCGTTCCTGTGTTTTCTGCGGGTCGCGGGTTGTGTTGTATCCGATAGCCGATGCGTTGCACCTCGTACACGGACCTATCGGTTGTGCCGCTTATACGTGGGATATTCGCGGGTCAATGTCGCAAGGAGCGCAACTGCACCGGTTGAGTTTTTCCACCGACTTACAGGAAAACGAAGTGATTCACGGCGGCGAAAAAAAACTTTACAAAGCATTGACCGAACTCATCAAGCAATATCAGCCCAATGCGGCATTTGTCTATTGTACCTGCATTGTCGGACTTATCGGCGATGATGTCGAAGCCGTTTGCAAACGGGTTGAGAAAGAACAAAAAATTCGTGTTATCCCCGTTCACAGCGAAGGCTTCAAAGGAACCAAGAAAGACGGTTATCGTGCGGCGTGTGAAGCGTTGTTTGAGTTGGTGGATAGTCCACAAGCGGATTATTTAACATCCGCTATCCACTCTTCACCGCCGCCAACAATAAACATTTTGGGAGAGTTTAATCTTGCCGGTGAGACATTGATGATCAAAGATTACTACCGCCGAATGGGAGTGAAGGTTGCGGTATGTTTTACCGGCGACTGCAAAATTGCAGACATTGAAAAAGCCCGTACCGCTTCACTGAATGTCGTGCAATGTTCCGGCAGTATGACTTCGCTTGCCAAAATAATGCAGGAAAAATTCGGTACACCATTCAAACGGGTTTCCTATTTCGGTATCGAAGATATGTCAAAAGCATTATATGATGTTGCGGAACATTTCAAAAGCAAGGAAATGTTGCAACGGACGCAGAACCTTGTAAAAAAAGAAGTCTCCGTTTTACTTCCGAAATTAACACGGTATCGCAGGGATTTGGAAGGACGAAAAGCGGCAATCTATGTCGGCGGTCCGTTCAAAGCGTTTTCGCTTATCAAGGCGTTGCGGCATCTCGGAATGGAGACGGTTGTTGTCGGTTCACAAACGGGAACAAAAGAAGATTACGAATTGCTGAAAGAAATAACACAAGAAGGAACAATCCTTTGCGATGACAGTAATCCGTTGGAACTTTCACGGTTTGTGCTTGAAAAGGGGGCAGACCTGCTTATCGGCGGTGTGAAAGAACGACCAATTGCTTACAAAATGGGCATCGGCTTTTGCGACCATAATCACGAAAGAAAAATTGCCCTTGCGGGCTTTGAAGGAATGTTAAACTTTGCAAAGGAAGTACATTGTACGGTCATGTCGCCGGTATGGAAATTTTCCCCCGCAAGACGTCAATATTTTGCTGAACCGCCTATTTAACCGCCGAAATAGTTGCCGGAATCGTTGCCGGAATCGTTGGCAGGCGGCAAGTTGTCCCTGTTTTTCGTTCCCGCCTGCCGTGTTACTGAATAGTTACGTTAAAAATAAAATATGAAAGTATTAACCCGCCCTAAAACCAGTTTCATTTCAACCCGCAATGCGTGCAAACTTTGTTCGCCGTTGGGGGCGTGTTTTGTGATGCGGGGAATCGAAAATTGTATTCCGCTGATTCACGGTTCACAAGGATGTGCAACATACATCAGACGTTATGGTATTTCGCATTTCAGAGAACCGCTTGACATTGCTTCGAGCAACTTCGTTGAAACAACCGCCATTTTCGGCGGACGGGATAACCTTTTCAAAGCACTGGATAACGTCATACAGCAATATCAGCCGGATGCAATCGGGATTACATCAACCTGTTTGAGTGAAACAATGGGCGAAGACGTTGAGTTGTATTTGAGAGAATACGCAAAACTCCGCCGCACTTCGTTATCGCCTCTCTTTTTTTACGCTTCAACACCAAGTTATCGCGGAACCCATATTGACGGTTTTAACGAAGCAGTGTGTGCGGTGATTAAAGCAACAGCGAATAACGAAAACCAAAAAACGAATGAAGATAAACAGCGTATCAATTTGATTTCCCCTTTTGTATCTTGTGAGGACGTGCGCGAGTTTCACCGGATACTGCAAGCGTTTGACGTTCCTTATACTTTGCTGCCGGATTACAGCGAAACATTGGACGGTGTTGCGTGGCAGGATTATCAGAAAATACCCAACGGCGGAACAACATTAGCGGATATTGCGAAAATGAAATACGCCGATACAACGATTACGTTTAACGGAGATTCTGCGAACTTCCCGCTAAACAATGTTGTCCATTTACCGTTGCCTATCGGTGTTGATAACACGGATAAATTCTTTGATACTCTAAAAAACATAACGAACCGAGAGTCGGCAACAATGTCGTATGAACGCGGACGTTTGATTGACGCTTATTTTGACGGACATAAATATGTCTCCGGCAAACGGGCTGTTGTCTATGGCGACAAAATGTTTGTTGCCGCATTGAAATCGTTTTTAGAGGAAATCGGCATCAATGTCGTTTTAGCGGCGGACGGCGCCGAGACCGACTTTGAAACGATGTTAGAAACAATAAGGAGCAGTAGATGCAGTAAAACAGAACTTGCCGATAAGCCCGACTTTATTATTGGCAACAGCAAAGGATTATATTTGTCACGGGCGTTGGGGATTCCGCTTGTCCGTTGCGGTTTTCCGATACACGACCGCATCGGCGGACACCGTATTTTACACATCGGTTATCGCGGCACGCTGAACTTGTTTGAAAGAATTTGTAATACACTGATTGAATATAAACAAAATCAAGAACCATTCGGTTGGACTTATGTTTGAAAATCACCCTTGTTTTAACGCGGAGAAACGTCATACATCGGCAAGAGTTCACTTGCCGGTTGCGCCGTCCTGCAATATTCAGTGCAACTTCTGCAATCGGAAATACGATTGTGTCAACGAAAACCGACCGGGTGTTAGCAGTGTGATTTTGCATCCGGCACAGGCGTTGAATTATCTTGATTCTGTTTTGGAACGTACTCCCAATGTTGCGGTTGCGGGCATTGCGGGACCCGGTGACCCCTTTACAACTCCGGATAAAACCCTCGAAACGCTGCAACTCGTTCATAGTAAGTATCCTGATTTGCTTCTTTGTCTTGCCAGCAATGGATTGAATGTCGCCGATTATGTCCCGCAAATCGCCGAGTTAAAGGTCTCTCACGTTACATTTACCGTCAATGCGGTTAAACCGGAAATCGGCGCACAGATTTATTCGTGGATTCGGTTTCATCAATGCGTGTTGCGCGGCATTGAAGGAGCGGGTATTCTACTGAAACAGCAGACGGAAGCAATTAAAAAACTGAAGGAGCGGAACATCACGGTGAAAATCAATACCGTCGTTATTCCCGGCATTAACGATAACTGTGTTGAAGACATTGCGAAATATTGTGCCGGTTTAGGTGCCGACATTCAGAACTGTATGCCGTTGCTGCCGGTGAAAGATACGCCGTTTGAATCTCTCACACCGCTTACACAAAACGAAATTACGTCTATCCGAAAAAATTCAGAAAAATATCTGTCGCAGATGAATCACTGTGCAAGATGTCGGGCGGATGCGGTTGGACTAATCGGTATTGACAACAGTTCTGAAACAGAGGAACTGCTCCGCAATGCGGCGGTGATCAGAACAACAGCAGAGCGTCCGAATGTTGCGGTTGCGTCAATGGAGGGCTACCTTGTCAACAAACATCTGGGCGAATCGGAAACACTGCTCGTTTTCGGCGAAACTAACGAAGGAAACTTGTCGTCTTCAAAGAAAATCGTGTTCAAAGAAAAGCGTGAAACACCGCAGAAAGGTTTGGGCGATAAACGATGGGAATTGCTTGCCGAGTCATTCAAGGACTGTGCGGCGGTGTTGGTAAGCGGTTGCGGAAGGAATCCGCAGCAGATTTTGGAACGGAAAGGTCTTCGGGTAATAACGATGGAAGGATTTATTTCCGAAGCACTTCCGTTCATTTTTAACGGCAAGGAATTGCCTAAAGTATTTCTGCGTTCTGCCGGTTGCGGACGCGGAATGGGCTGCGCCGGCAGCGGCAGCGGTTGCGGGTAATACGGCTACGGGTAATACTGTTTGCGCAAGGCGACCCAGCAACCTTTGCGAGTAGTTTAACTATTAACTATTAACCATTAACTATGAACTATGAAAAAACCCTCACATCACATTTTGGTATGCGGTTCGTTTCGTATGAACGGAACACCGCAGGGTGTTTGCGCCAAAGGCGGAAGCGGTTCGCTTCTGCAATATCTTCAGGAAGAACTTGCCGATCACGGACTTTCAGACGTTGCGGTTGCTGCAACGTCCTGCTTGAAAGTATGCGACCGCGGTCCGGCAATGGTTGTGTATCCCGAAAACTGGTGGTTCGGACACATTGACAGCGAAGAAGCTGTCGATGCGGTTATTGAATCCATCGAAAAAGGTGAACCCGCTACTGAATATGTGATAGCGTAAATCACCTACACTCCGTAAGCGGCATTACGCAGTCCGGCGGAATGTGAAAACGCCGGATTTCCTCGTTTAAATAACCGATAACCTGCGGTCCCGTTGTGTTCGGAACAAATCGAATCAGCGGTAATGATTTTTTGTTGTTGATTTCCATACACGTTGCCGTAACCGGAAATAGATGTTCTTGTATCCGAAACGGTTCACTCTGTGTCCGTTCAACCTTGCAGCAAAAGCAATTCCGCTCCTCGTCCGGCAATGCATCCCGAATGTGATATGCCCGAACACCGACATGCGTTTCATTGCCGACCAATTCTTGCGCCGTTTCCAATTCAATGCCCCAAGACGGAATCCGAAGACGATTTTTTCCCGCAATCACTGCCGGTGCAATGTTTTTCACACCGGTTAATCTTGCTGCCGCAATCGTTTCGGGACGGCGGAATAATTCACCGGTTGTTCCGTCCGCAACTTTTTTACCGTCCTGCAAAACAATGATACGCTCGCAAATCCGGTAAATTTCATCGCGGTTATGAGAAACAAAAATCACACTGCCGCGTTTCTCCTGCTGAAACTCCGTTAGGATTTGCATCAATTCCGTTTCAACTGCCGAGTGCAGATAACTGTCCAACGCGGACAGCGGTTCATCGAGCATAATAATTTCCGGCGAAGACAGCAGCATACGCCCTATTGCTGTCCGTTGTTGTTCCCCGCCGCTTAGTTTTGCCGGTTTGCAATCCGCCAGTGAAGTTAAATGCAGTTTTTCTAACATTGCATCAACGGCGGAAGTGTCTTTGCGGGCAACCGCCAACAGATTTTCCTTCACGGTCATATTCGGAAACAGCGCATAATTCTGAAACAGCAAGCCCGCATGTCGTTTTTGCGGCGGCAGATTGATTTTGCGTTCAGAGTCAAATACCGTGTGTCCGTTGATGCGAATATAACCGATATCCGGCTTAACGATACCGGCAATGCAGCGCAGCGTCATACTCTTTCCGCAGCCGGACGCACCAAGAATTCCTAACCGTTCACTGCCACCGCAAAATTGCAGCGATAGTGTCCAATTATTGCATTTCTTCGTAATGTTTGCTTCAATGGTCATTTACGTGCCAATAATTGTTTTTTTACAATGATAACACATACTCAACCAAATCATCTATTTCGGAATCAGACAGCGGACTTGCAATTCCATGTTTGCCGAGTTTGAACACGTCTTTCATATCAACGTAACGTCCGTCGTGCAGATACGGAGCGGTTCGCCATACTTCAATCAATGTCGGTGTATCAAATTTTCCGCGGCTTTCGTAGGAAGGAACTTGAGTTTTAACATCGTGCATTTTTGTATCGGTAAAATAGGGACCCGAATGACAGAATAAACAACCGACATTCGGATCTTCGAATATTTTCTTTCCGCGTTCCGCCCGTTTACTGAGTTGCCCATCGACAAGATAGGGACTCAGTACCGGTTTCATATCTTGTACAAAAACATCAATACAATCACAAGGTTCATTCAATGCCGGAGCAAACATAATGAACGTAAATCCCGTTCTTGTACATAACCTGGCACTAAACCGGTCGCCTAACCACATGACCGGTGGTGTTTCGGAACTGTACACCATACTTTTGGTATTTTTCGGATTGCCTGATCCGTCGTGCAATAAATCCCAGTTCATTCCGGTCATTCGCGCATCAGGATGGCAACTCGTACAAGTTTGCCATTGTTGGTAACACAATGACGCGTCATTCCACGCAATTTCTCCAATTCGTCCCTGTGATAATACCAACGCCGAACCTGTAGCAATAATCTGTGTTGTTTCCGATGTCGGCGACTGTAACAACGTAGGATCAAATTTAATAAGCAGATCGTTAAAATAAAGTCCGATATAAACAAACCGACCAACTGTAATCACCTCACGCGCCCCTTTGCCCTTGAACGGAATCCGTTGTTTGAAATCGGCAGTAAACATTAAATTATTCGAAGCATCTTTAACCGAAGAAAGTTTTTGATGCAATAATTCTGAATCAAGAATGATTAGTTCATTCGTTCCTGATATTGCAACAAAAATTTGTTTGCCGTCGGCAGATGTTGTAATTCCCCAGGGATTGGCTGCACCAAGTTGCGGATCGTCCAGTAAAACAGTGTTGAGATACCCGTTTTGCCCGTTGTCAAGTTGTGTTGTATCAAGAATTGAGACGGCATTGACATTCATCTGTCCACCGTCCAATTTTTCCGTACCGTTCCAAAAATGCGAAATGAGATGGGTCAGATAAGCGTAACGTCCATCCGGTGAAAGGCAAATGTTGCGAAGATTACAACTACCATTCGGCAAACGAACATTTTTCGTTACAGAACTTGCAATATCAATCACGCTCACTTCTGCGGCAACATTCAATTCCTTTGCCGAATTGTCGGGAAAACAGTTTGGATCATTGGGAAGTGAATTAAGTACGATTATTTTCTTCCCGTCTTTGGTTATCACGGCGGCACGCGGTTCACGAATAACATTGATACGTTTAACAAATTTCAGCACAGGAAGTTCATATTCGGCAACATTATTATTGAAACGGTTACAGAGAAATAGTTTTGTTCCGTCCGGCGTAACAACAGGAGCCATTGGAGTATGACCAACAGGAACGCTTTGAAGAAAATTACCGGACTCTGCATCAAGAGCCGAAAGTTGTCCGTGATAACCGCCGTAAGTTACATAAATTATCTTTTCATCAGGACTCAATACGATTCCAGTTGGTTCGCTACCAACGGGAAATGTTTGAACGATTTCATTTTTTCCGGTGTCAAGGACGGCAATTTCTCCTGCGTCATAATGAATAAGGAAAATTTTTGTACCGGTTTTATTCGCGGTCATATTCATTGGACCCTTGTATTCAAAAACCCGTTCATTTGACGATACAATATTGTTGACTATACGGTAAAGAGTGCTGTCTGATTCTTTATTTTTGTACAGATTCAATTCGCCGGAACTGAGAAAACCATCACGATTGAGATCGGCTTTTTCGAAATTTGACCATTGATCCTGTGGACTTGTCGGCGGCAATGCTGTACGCGCATCAAGAAAATTAAGAAATTCCTGTTGCGAAATATTGTTGTCTTTGTCGGTATCGGCTAAACTAAATTCCGGCGTTTTCGCAGGAAGTTCTGTTTTTGTACCGAAATAGGCGGTATTCAGGAAATCCTGAAATTCCTCGTGACTAACCGAACCGTCCTTGTTTGTGTCCGCCGATTCAAATGAAGAATTTTCGGCGTAAACCGGAATGATAAAAATTGTTATGATAATAAGAACAATAATAAATCGATACATTGTTTGTCTCCAAATAAAAATTAACATAATGCCCTGAAAGGGCTATGGTTTTATGATTCATCACCCGCCCCGTTGGGACGGGCTATAATCCAAACGCCCTTTCAGGGCTTTAGATGGCTAAAGACTACAATTCCTTAACAAAATCATTCACAGGAACCGCATTTTTCGGAACGGATAGTTGTATTGGATTTAACCGTTTCCGGCATTTTTCCGCAACAACCACTTTCTTTGGTTGTTTCAGTTATTTCGGTTGTTGTTTTCATTTTCTTTCCGCAACAACCGCCTTCCTTCTTTTCGAGGACAGTTTCCGAAACGGATTTAACAGGAATAACCGCATAGCCCATTGCGGATTCCATGTAACTTCCTTTGTTTCCGTAACGTTTTTCAATCGGACTTGGTTCGGCAACTTTGGGTTTGACCAGTTTCATTTTGCTCAAAAGAGCAAGATACTGTTCAAATTCCGCTTGATCCAATTTACCGTCCTGATTGGTGTCCGCTTTGGCAAAACGCGGATCAACCGGTTTTTTGACTGTTTCCTCGGCAACAACCGCAAAAACTGTACAAAAAAACATCGCAAACAGAACAACAATCTTTTTTAGTTTCATAAAATTCTCCTTGTTATTTTTCAGAGCCAAAAGGTAAGCACGAGAAAAACATAATCCCGCTTTAACTTACCTTTTGCACACTGAAAATGTATCGTAAAATGTTATTGTACAAATTCTTCTCCCGCATCAAGTGCAAAAGAAAAAACTACAGGGTCGTATAATCAGTGGTTCTATTTTTTCTTCTTCGGCACAAATTCTTCTCTGGCATCAAGAGTATAAGAAAATTCGTTTTTCTCTCCTGGTTTGATTTCCACCTTTTCGACAAATTTGTCCGATCCGTATTTCAAAGGAATCAGAGATTTATTTTCTGGAATCGAAGGATCAGAGTCATCCGCTGTATGAATGATTTTGGAAAAAGTAACATTGTACATTCCTGCCGGTACTCCGTTGAATCCGTAACTTGTACTTGGTTTTGCTGTTCCGTTTTTATCTGTCATTCCGCTTGGTTTCCACATCGAATGACTTTCAAGCGGTGTCAGAGAAACCTTCACACCTTCGACCACGTTCCCGCCAAACGTTACCGTGATGGAACACGGATGAAGATCCGGCATTCCTGCGGGACGTTCCAGTTGTGGATTGTTGTTACACGAAACACATAGAACGGTTAACAATAAAAGGATGATAATTTGCTTTGTCATAGTTTAGGTCTCCTGATGATTCATTGTGTCGCAAGCAACACGCTAAGGGGATATTGTTACTGTGGCAGATCAGCTCCGCCGTCGTTGATCGAACCCATCCGGCGAAAAATTTGTCCGTTAACAGAATTCGCGACAAAAATAACCGAACCGTCGGCATAGGAAGCATTGACTCCTCCGGTATGAAAACTTCGGGCTGACATAAATCCCATTCCAAAATTGTTACACCAATCGGTATAAGGTGGATTCGGTGGAGAAAAGGTACAAAATCCTGTGGCATATGGTTCGCCGACCACCCAAGCAAATCCCCGCAGACCGCTGTAAGCAGTGGTATTACTTGTCATATACGTTTTCAACCATGATTCCGTTGTTGCATTAACACCGGGAATTCCTTGTTCTCCCGTCAGCCATGTCGGAGACCAGTCGCTCGTTGCCGCCGATCCGTTCGTTGCTGTCCGCGTCCAAGGCGTTGCCAAATCCGGTGCTTCACTGGTCGTTTTGGTTCCATCGCCAATGATCGCCTCACTGAAAAAGAGTGTATTGCTTGTTCCGTCGGTAATTGATTCCAAGCCCTTATAAATTCGCTTACTCACAACGCCGTCGTTGGTGCCGAATGTCGTATCATAATGACGTCCTGTTCCTGAACCGTAACAAACCATATAATTTCCAGAGGCGACAAGATCGCCTCTGGTGCCACTAAATGAAATGGTATTCGTTACGACAGAGGTCGGTAATCCTGATGGGCAGAGGAATACCGAAACAATCTGTCTCGGTACCCGCTGTTCCGGCGGCAGTGCCGCATCACTCAAATCATCATAAACTCTTC
>JAITQV010000384.1 GCA_031288765.1 Planctomycetaceae bacterium | reverse complement strand
ATCTTACGATTAACAAATCAAAAGGTAGGCAATCGTTGGGTGAAAACCCTTCGCCGAACGGTTGCGTCGGCGTTAGCCGACAGTGAATTTGTACAATGTTGGTTGTTTCGATTGCCTATCGGCAAGCGACCGTAGGTGAAAACCGTTCGGCGAACGATTGCCTACTTTGGGAGATTCTAATCCGGCGGGTTGCGTTTCGCTCCACCGCCGATTATGTACATCTCGCCCTTCGGGCTTAGGACAAAAAAACATTCCGCCGAATAGATACAAAACCCCAAATTACTATCTGCAACTCACTCCGGTAAGATTTTTACTACGATTGTAATTTTGTTAAGTATGACGTTTTTGGTCTAACTTTTGCCGCCCGCCGATATTCTCCTCATCCTATTGTCCAACAAATCACCAAATCAATACCTAATTTTTAGTGATTCATTCTTTTTTTCCGTTTTTTCCCTCTCTTCTGTGTATTCCGTGTTAAAACACACATCTTTGGTAACGTTGTGAAGTCTAATTGTTGCCCCCCAATTTTCTAAAACCACCCATTTTTAACAAAAAGACAGGTGTCTGCGAGTAAAAGACACTTGCCTATTTGCCCCAAATTGCCAAAGATTTCCGGTTTTTTCCCGTATAAAGACGTTTTGCGGGCAGTAGATAGTCTTACACGCGGGGTTAAACGGAATAATAGACGTATTTATTCAGTCGTTTGTAGAGTAATTGCCTGTTAAGACAAGCCTATC
Source organism: Planctomycetaceae bacterium (assembly GCA_031288765.1). Classification (GTDB taxonomy): domain Bacteria; phylum Planctomycetota; class Planctomycetia; order Pirellulales; family Thermoguttaceae; genus WRKP01. The sequence goes on along the minus strand of JAITQV010000384.1, from coordinate 3,307 downwards.
AATAGAAAACATGTCCCCAACGTAAATCAAAAACCTTGTAGAGATTTCCTATCTTTTATTTTTATTTAGAGGAATCTCCTACGGATCGGATGTCCTCCAATTCACAAGCTAGGCAATCATTTAGTTAATAGTTTATAGTGAATTGTTAATTGTAAAATAGGCGAATGCTTATCTACCTGACTGAATAGACACGAAATCTTACAATAATCTTATGGCTCCACACTTGTGACGAAAGGAAATTTCCGGTTTGTTTTGTTTCGTTAAATGCCGGAAACCGCTTCATTGATAATTCCAAGATAGAACGAAAATAGACGGAAAATAATAAAAATAATAAAAACCGCAATACATCCATACACCGCAAATCCGCCGGCAACCGATAAAATCTTCAAATTCAGTAACGATTCCTGCAAATACTGATTTGTCAGTCTGTGCATCAGTTCCGGTAAATTCCCGGACTGTTCGCCGGAATCAACCCCCGAAAGTAAATCATCATCCAAATATTTCGCCGCTTGAAATGCCTCCGTCAATGTCCCGCCGTTTTCCACCGTGTTGAGAATCACCGGCAATTGATCATGAACCGGCGCAAAACCGGAACCTTGAAACGAAAGCCTTAACGCCCGGCAAACATCCATTCCGGTACGCATCGTTAAATGTAACCCCCATGTCAACCGCATTAACGAAAACGTCTTCAACATCCTCCCGATTTTTGGAATCCTCAAAAGTAAATAATGAATCGGTCGGCTTCGCTGAATGTTGCCTTTTATAAACCGGTACAGAAAAACACCAAGCGACCCGGCAACCGCAAGAAATATCACGTATCGAATAAATCCCGTTACGCCGACAAGCCCCCAACCCAGTATGTCCAAACGTTGTCCGGTAAACTGCTCGATCACCCCAAGAACCAAAATCAAAATCCCGACAATAATAATAGCCGCAATAAACTCAATAATCGGGAATGTCAACGATTTGAGAAAATCACGGCGAATCCGAATCATCTGATCATAATAGTCGGCTAAATCCGTCAACGTCTCACCAAGATGTCCCGATTCCTCGCCAACCTCTATCAACGCCACAAACATCTCTCCAAATTGTTTTTTGAACGGTTGAAGTGATTCGGCAAGAGAATTGCCGTTTTCCAGCGATTCGGCAACCGATTGCCATATCTTCGAATGACTCTGCCGACTCTGCCGCGACGCTTCACGCTTCACGGCATTCACAAGATTAAGACCCGCATTCACCGAAATACCAACCCGACGACAAAATCCCGATAACTGTTTCATATCTGTAAAAAAATAATAGAGTAAATTAAACCCCGCACTGATCTCACGACATCACACAACATCGTTACCGTTTATTTTACGCTCTTACTTTACACTTTTCTTTGCGGTACGCAACCGGTAAAATCGCTTTTTCTATTATATTTGTATTCATTTCCGAAAATTCCCGCTAATAGGAAAATGAAAATGTTCTTCTTTTTTTTCCTTCTCACGATTCGGATAGTATAGATTATTTATTGGAAAGTTCTCTATAACGTTTGGGCAAATAATTGAAATGGAAAAAGAAAATACCATGAAAAAAAGTATTGTTCCTTTTATTGTTGTTTGGGTTGTGTTTATTATTTTGAGCCTGCCGGAAACCAAAGCCGACACGGTAAACAGTGTACGGATTGTCCGGCATGACGCCGCCCGAAACAGAACAATTCCCGTCAAAATCTTTTATCCGGTCAAAACCGATGAGGAAAAATTACCGGTGATTGTATTTTCGCACGGGTTGGGCGGTTCGATTGATTGCTGCTCTTATCTCGCCAACGCATGGGCATCGCAAGGATTTGCCGCTGTTTTTTTGCAACATCCGGGAAGCGACGAAAATATCTGGAAAGGAAAAGTCCGAATTTTGAACGAGTTCAAAGAATCTTACCGCCATAATTGGAACGGGCGAACGCGGGCGGAAGATATTAAATTTGTGTTGGATAGTTTGGAAGAACTCTTTGCGGAAAATCACGCGGTTGTTACTAAATTTGACGGGAACAGAATTGGGGTTGGCGGTTATGATCTTGGTTGTTTGGCGTCGCTGCTTGTTGCGGGGCAACTTCCTTCCGATATGGGCGATTCGCTTTACGATTCCCGAATCAAAGCGGTTTTGGCAATGAGTCCGCCGATTCGTTATACGGGCAAGAGTTTTCAGGAGGTTTACGATCCGGTTGATGTTCCTGCGCTTTTCATAACCGGAACCGAAGACGATAGTATTGTCGGTCCCACCAAAGCCCAACAACGCCGTATTCCGTTTGACTCCATGACCCGTAATAACCGTTATCTGGTGATTTTCCAAGGCGGTGATCACCGAATTTACGGCGGTCGGATTTTTTCGCTTTCCGCCCGAAACGATCAACATTTTCAAACGGCGATTATCCGTGTTTCAAGTTATTTTTGGAAAGCGGTTCTCCAAAACGACGAAAAAGCCGGTGAAGTGTTAAACGGTTCTGGTTTTCAGGGTTTGCTTGGCGGGATAGCGGCGGTTGAGCGGCGCGTTGGTGTAACCGAAACAAAGGTTGCCGAAACAAATACGGCTGAAATTGTCCAACCGCCCGACAATAAAGAAGAATCTGAAATCGAAAAAGCGGAAACTGTTGAGGAGTTTACGGAATCTGTTGAGGAATTTCCCATAACTTGGTTTTACCGCAGAATCACCCGAAAATATCCAAACAAATTGTAATCTTATCAATTGACTAATTTCCGTGTGTTCCGTGTATTCTGTGGTTAATAAAATAGACAGTTAAATAGGGAAATTTACCAAACACGAAGAGTTTCTTCTTTGATTTGAAAGTCCAGTTTCAAAGGGCGAAGAATTGCACGGAATAATTGGGCAACAGTTACATTTTTAACATCAAACGAAACCCGATTATCCGGCTGCACACCTTTACCGGCAAGCGATTGTTCATTGAGTTCCAATTTCAAATGGAGCCGTTCCGCCAACGATTGCAACAATATATCAAGCCGCTGGTTTTCAACTTTAAGTGTGAAACGCCGCTGAGCAAACGGAATTTTGGGTGCATTTTGCGTCTCAGATATTTTCGGAACTTTTTGAATATTCTGTTCCGCATTTTCAAACGGAATTTTAGTGTTTGCAAGTGAAGGCGAAATTGATTTATGTTTTGATAAAGGAATTATGACCAATGTTTCACCGTCATCTTCAATTTCAAAAGTCATTTCAAAACCAATCAGCAAAACCGCAAGTAATTCATGAAGTGAAAGATTGTTGAGTGATTTTTCGTCCCATAAATCATGCGGTAAGATTTCAAGATTTTTCC
>JAITQV010000313.1 GCA_031288765.1 Planctomycetaceae bacterium | reverse complement strand
TCGGCGAACGGTTGCCTTATGAATTGTTAATCGTAAGATTGACGAAAGGTCGCCTATTCCTTGAATTATTAACTTTTAAGAAGAAATTCCGCAGATATATTACGAAGAAAATTACTCCGGCTCTAGAATAATCACATCAATCCTATAAATCATCGTTCAAACAATTTTTTCCGTCATTATTTCATCATCTTATTTCATCTTATTTCAACGATTTTTTCAAATTCATGTTCTTTTCGGTAATTTTTTTGACCAACTCCCTTCTAAAATCCAATAACTTACGCTGAAGTACCGTGTCCGAAAGAGCTAAAATCTGAACCGCCAAAATTCCGGCATTGCGGGCTCCTCCCGAACCCACCCCCACCGTTGCAACCGGAATATCGCCCGGCATTTGAACTGTTGAAAGCAAAGAATCAAGACCGCCGGAAAGTTCGGTCGGAACAGGAATCCCAATCACCGGAAGAATCGTGTGCGAAGCAACCACCCCCGCTAAATGCGCCGCCCCGCCGGCAGCACAAATTATTACCCTAATACCACGACCAAACGCCTCCTCCGCATACCTTTTGACAGAATCCGGCGTCCGATGCGCACTCATCACATTGATTTCATACGAAACCCCAAATTCGTCCAACGACCTGGCAACCCCGCTGATTTTCTGCCAGTCGCTGTCACTGCCCATTAAAATTCCAACTTGCATAACCTTAAATAATAAAAATAAAATAAATAAAAAATAGTCCGCAGATGACACGGATTTTCTGTCCGCAGATTTTCACAGATGTGGATTTTCAGCAATATTTCATCGGAATTTGCCCAAACGTATGATAATCGTTTCCTCGCGAAAATCCGCATCATCGGCAGAATCTGCGGATTATTTTTTCCGTGTATTTTGTGTGTTCAATGGTTAAAAACTTTTTCGAACATTCGGACAGGCAAAAAACAGAAATTGTAGTCCTACATTGGGTAATTGTAGGGCTACAATCGGTCAATGTAGTCCTACAACCGGTAAATGCAACACTACAATCAGTAATTTGTAGGACTACAATCAGTCAATGTAGCCCTACAACCGGTCAGTGCAGCACTACAATCAGTAAGTGTAGGACTACAATCAGTAAACGTAGGACTACAATCAATAAATGTAGGACTACAACCGGTCAATGCAGCCCTACATTTGGTAATTGTAGGACTACATTTTTCAAAGTTTTGTGGGTTCATTGTCGGTTTCGGGAATTTTTCAACCCGTGTAGTCAATGTTTCGCCGAAGAGTTGCCCGCCAAAACATAAAACCGCTGAAATATTACGCAATGTTTGAAATGCCGCCTACACTTTTTCTATCGCATGGAAACGGCACGAGTCCGCACACGCCCCGCAACTAATACATTTGTCCGTAATAATATGATGCGTATTTTTCGCCGTTCCGACAATCGCATCCGCCGGACATTTTCGTGCGCAAAGCGTGCAGCCGGTACATTTTTCGGTAATCTGATACTGAATCATATCAACACACGCCTTCGCCGGACATATCCGATCATAAACATGCGCTTCATATTCGTGCCGAAACCAACGTAACGTCGAAAGTACCGGATTCGGAGCGGTTTGCCCCAAACCGCAAAGCGATGTATCACGAATCACTTCCGCCAGATGTTCAAGATACACAATGCTTTGGAAGCGTTCGAGCGTTTGTTTACCGGTTTCGTGACGCCGCCCGCGTGTGATTCGGTTCAGTGTTTCCAGCATCCGCCGCGTCCCTTCACGGCACGGAATACATTTACCGCAACTCTCTCGCTGAATAAAATCCATAAAAAATTTCGCAACATCAACCATACAGTTGTCCTCGTCCATGACCACAAGACCGCCGGAACCCATCATGGCACCAACAGTTTTCAGCGATTCATAATCAATCTCAATGTCAAGATGCGATTCGGGAATACAACCGCCCGACGGACCGCCAATCTGTACCGCCTTGTACGCCTTGCCGCGGGCAATTCCGCCGCCAATCGAAAACACCACTTCCCGCAATGTCGTTCCCATCGCCACTTCAACCAATCCGGTACGGGAAACCTTACCGGATAAAGCAAAAACTTTCGTTCCCTTACTTCCGGCAGTTCCCACCGAAGCAAACCAATCGGCTCCGTTTTTAATTAACGACGGAACATTCGCCAACGTTTCGACATTGTTGATAATCGTCGGATGACCGAATAATCCTGATACGGCAGGAAACGGCGGACGCGGACGCGGCATCCCGCGCTTGCCCTCTATACTATGAATCAACGCCGTTTCCTCCCCGCAAACAAATGCACCGGCTCCCTTCTTAATAACCATTTCAAGCGAAAAATCACTGCCAAGAATTTTTTCACCAAGCAAATTATTCGCTTTGGCATCGGCAATCGCCTGCTCAAGACGGGCAATCGCAAGCGGATATTCGGCACGGATATAAATGTACGCTTTACCGGCTCCAATCGCATAAGCGGCAATCGCCATACCTTCGAGCAACCGGTGCGGATCGCCTTCAATAACCGCCCGATCCATAAACGCCCCCGGATCGCCTTCATCGGCATTGCAAACAAGATAACGATGCGTGTCCTTATTATTGCGTGCGAATTTCCATTTCACTCCGGTCGGAAAACCGCCGCCGCCGCGACCCCGAAGACCGCTCTTTTCAACTTCAACACAAACCTCCATCGGATCCCACGCGGGTTTGCCGTCCGTACCGAGAATCTTCCGCAACCCCTGATAACCGCCGGAAGCAAGATATTCTTCAAGCTGCGCCGGATCAATAACTCCGCAATTTTTCAATACCCAACGGGTTTGCGGTCCGAAAAACGGATGTTCGTCCTGAAATTTCACACCGTCCCAAGATTGTTGACCGGAAGTACGAAATTGCCCCATGACAAGGTCTTTCGGAACTTCTCCGGCAAAAACAGCATCAAGCAACGCTGTAACTTTGTCTTTCGTAACCGTCTGGAACATCAGCCGTGTTCGACCCGGCAATTGCACATCGACAAGAGGTTCCATAACACAAAGCCCAATACAACCGACCTCAACAATGTCGGCATCAATTCCCTTTTCGGACAAATACTTTTTGATTTCAGCAAGTGTAAAATGAGAACCGGCTCCAAAACCGCAAGTTCCCATTCCGATAAAAATTGTCGGTTTTTGTACGGTTTCACGGCGAAGTGTTGCCATTTTGGCTTTCCACGTTTCGGCGGACTTCGCGCCGCAACCGCCGGCGCATTGCGAATCAGGATTTTCACCGTCCCGAATCGCCCAGTTCAGAAAATTCTTGTCAATTTGTTGTGTTGGCATGGAAGTAAATAGGGTTGGAGGATAAAGCTAAACTACAATAACATTGTACTTAACAATATTATGAATCGTTCAACTCTTTTATAATACCACATTCATAATATTTTCAAATACGCCAAAAATTCCGGCGGCGTAAAAACCGTCCATTTCATTTAACCACAGAATACACGGAACACACGGAAATGAATAAATTGGTAAGA
>JAITQV010000308.1 GCA_031288765.1 Planctomycetaceae bacterium | reverse complement strand
CGTTATGTAATCTGTTAATATGTTCCCTTTTTTCTCAAGGAGAAAAGAAAATGTTTGTAAAACTATTTAACCTTGTGCCATTTTTTATGGCAAGCCTCACAGTTGCGTCGGCGTTAGCCGACAGTGAATTTGTACTCATAGGTTATTTCGGGGAATTCAACGGAAAGGATAAATCTAATGGATAAAAGGAATAAACGAAAGGATAATCTACCGTATGATATGCAAGCCGATAAGACGTTTCATAGGTCTGATCGCCCTATTGCGGGTAGTGTTAATACTATGGCAGGATGGCTGCTGGATATGGGGTGGTATTGGGACGAAGGGGTAAGGATGCATAGGTACTGGACGGTATTTAGGTATTGCCAATTGCTCAGATCGCTCCCCTCCGCATACCTGCGCTCTGCCCGTCCTATGCCCCCAAACTTAGCACAATGGCACGCAAACAACTGCGCACAATGCTTTATGCCGTATGCTAGTTGTTCGATACGCAAGTGTAGCCGCTCACTAACTGATGATATGATTAACCAACTATTTGCTGATGAGATAGTCTGGTATACAGCTAGCGATTATTCACCTGTTGTCGATCCCGTTGTATGCTAGGCAATCTGACAAGGAATCCGTCCCATAGCCCATACGGCTAGGGATCGATTCCCCATCTATACGGCGCTTGAAGGTTGAGAAAAAACTGACCGGACGGCTTCCCAAAACAAGGCAACCGTTCACCGAACAGTTGCCTACCTTATAATGACAAACTTTTTACGAAAATTCCCTTGAAATATTACAAATTTGTTTTTTTAGAAAGAACGGTTAGAAAATACAGAACACAAATGTTCTAATATTAAAGGTACGGCAGGCACGTCATCATACGGATGACGTTTTAACGATCCGGAAACTCGCTGCCTGCCCACCTGCCCCTAATATAGAAAAAGAAGGTCTTTCCTAATACATTATTCGTCCTGCAACGCGCTATAACCTTCCGCTCCGGTTCGGACTTTGACAACATTTTCAACATCGTACACAAATATCTTGCCGTCTCCGATATTGCCTGTGTACAAGACCTTCTTTGCCGTTTCAATTACCAAATCAACCGGCACCTTCGTAACAACAACCTCAACACGCACCTTCGGCAAAAGCTGAATGTCAATCGGAACACCCCGATAAAATTCGCTGCTTCCCTTCTGCATTCCGCAACCCATGACCTGAGTTACCGTCATACCGGTAATGTTGATGGAGTTCAAAGCGGATTTGAGATCATCAAATTTGTTCTGACGGCAAATAATCTCAACCTTTGAAAATTTGGGATGATTCGGATCAAGCGGTTTCGGCGTAACAGTTTTCGGAGCGGAATGTTCGACGGTAACCGCCTGAGCAAGCGGAACTTTTCCCTCTTCATGGGCAACAATACCAAGCAATTGATCGGTAATGTTAAAGTCCGCATAAGCACTTGCCAAACCGTGTTCGGACATATCCAATCCTCCGATTTCTTCCATTTTGGAAACACGCAAACCAATGGTTGCTCCAAGAACACCGAATAAAATCAGCATTGTGAAGGTAATCCATAAAGCAACCGCAACAACTCCGGTAATTTGCGTAATTAAAAGGGAGAATCCTCCGCCGTAGAACAAGCCGTGAAAATCGCCGTTGACATTCGGATCCGCCAAAAGACCGACACACAATGTTCCGACCACACCGCAAACACCATGCACGGAAATCGCTCCGACCGGATCGTCAACATGAAGAACCTTATCAATAAATTCAACACCGATAACAAGGAATACAGCGGAAAGTGTTCCGACCGCAACGGCTCCAATAGGACTGACAACATCACATCCCGCCGTAATTCCGACAAGACCGGCTAATGCGCCGTTTAACGTCATCGATACATCCGGCTTTCCATAACGAACCCAAGTAATAAGCATTGTAACCGCCGCTCCAACCGAAGCGGCAAGATTCGTGGTAACAAAAATGCTGCCCATAGAAGTCAACACACCGTCGCCGGTTGCACAAACAGTCGAAGCCCCGTTGAATCCGAACCAGCCGAACCAAAGTATGAGAACTCCCAAACAACCAAGAGCCACGTTACTGCCGAGAATCGCACGCGGTTTTCCGTCTTTTGTGTATTTTCCGAGACGCGGTCCAAGAAAAGCGGCGCCGATGAGAGCCGATAAACCGCCCACCATGTGAACAACTGTTGAACCGGCAAAATCGTGAAAGCCTTTTTCGGCTAACCAACCGCCGCCCCAAACCCAATGACCGGAAACCGGATAAACAAACGCACTCAATCCAATACAGTAAATACAGTAGGTACTGAATTTTGTCCGTTCCGCCATTGCTCCCGAAACAATGGTTGCCGATGTGGCGCAAAAAACGGTTTGGAAAATCAGAAAAACCACTCCGGGATAAGTTCCGGCAGCATATATGTTCTCAATGGCGCCGCCGGCAAACAAATCAATTCCGCCGAAATACGGCGAAACCGTTTCGCTGGAAAGATTCATTCCGGGAGCAAACATGATTCCGAAACCAATCATGGTAAAGAAAATCGTGCCGAGCGCAAAGGTCAACACGTTCTTCATAACGATATTACCCGTATTTTTCGCACGGGTAAAACCTGCTTCAACCATTGTGAACCCGGGGTGCATAAAGAACACCAACGCGGCTCCCAGCAGAACCCAAATGGTGTCCGCAGACGAAAATTTGTCGGCAACCTCCGCAACAACTTCGGCGGCTTTTTCGGCAACTTCGGTTGTTTGTGCAAAGATCGGTAAAAAAAACTCAAGTAACGGCATGGCATCATCTCCTTTGTTGGGGTTTGATTCAAAAACACTTAACCGCTTTGCGGTCAAACTTCAATTGCCCCTATAAAGGCATTTTCCATGCCAATTCAAATTTACATAAAATGAAAATACATAATCAATTGTTATTTCAAGAGATAAAACAACATTTGCGGTTTTGATAAAAAGAAAAGGCGTTGCGTTTACAACAAGAGGCGACAAATTTGTTTTGTCCGCTTAGTAAACTTACAAAATTGTACTGTTGCCGGTTTTGTATCGGGTTTATGCTCAAAAACAGTATCTATTCGGAGAGTTATTTTCAGTAGACCTTTTCCCTAACTTAAAAATATGAAAAATACACAATTTAGGCAATCATAAAAATAAGGCATTTTTGCTATATTTTCGGTGTTTAAGCAGGTTAGGGAAAAGGTCTATTATTTTGATTCGTCCCGCTGGGAACTATAAATATTAGCGGGTTTCTTGTTTTCGGAGTTCTTTTCGGAAGCGTTCCAAAGATTGACGGAAAACCGTCGATTCGGGTGCCAACCGCACTACATTCTCTTGGGTTTCAACGGCTTTGCCATACTTTTTGCCGAGAAAATAAACATGGGCTAACGTGTCCTGCCAACTACAATCCTCCGGCTCCACCTTGAGCGCCGCTTCAATTAACGCCAACGCAGAAAGATAATCGCCGTTCGTTCCGGCAAGAAGCCACGCCACTTCATTACAAACTTTGGCAACAAGCCAAGACCGCCGCTCCGGTTCAACCGCCTGCTGGTGAAGACTCCGCTCGGTTTGCAATAACGCCTTCTCAATCTTGGATTTGAGTTCTTCCCCAAACATGTCCCGAAACGCCGGATCGGATTCGGAAAGCCGATACCCAAGCATCAAAAGATCAATCTCAATAAAATCACCCGCCAAACCCTCCCTAACATAATCCGCCGCCTTCACCCAATCCTCCTTCTCCGCCGCCGCCTGAGCAAGACAAAGCAACCTCTCCATACGGCTTTGGGCGGAAATCTGCCGCGCATTGTTAAACATCTTCGAATACTCATCGCTGTTGACCAACTCAAGAACCTTGTCATAATATCCCGCCGCCTCCGAATATTCACACAAAAGTATCAGCGTCTTCGCAATATGAGAGTTGGCTTCAATTTTCAGCAAAAGATTGCCGCTCTCCTCACTAACCAGCCGAAAATGACGCAACGCCCAATGAAGACGAAACCGCTCGCTCAAAATACGACCCACCGCAAAATGATCGTAAAACGGTTGTTTCACCTCTTCTTCGTTCATAGCATTTAACGGATGTTCATTACCCAACGGCTCCGTACGAACCGCCAACGCCGCTTGAATACTTCGGTCTCGCTCCGCCGTCAAACCCGCAAGGTCTTGAATTTCCGCCAACGCGTAAAACAGAAGAATATCATTCATGTTGCCGGGTTGGAAAACACTGGTTTCCGGCTTCGACTGAAATTCCGCAATACGGTCGGTCAACCGAAAAACCCGTTGCCGGATAGAATTGTCCGTATTCAACGGAACCGGATAATTAACAGGAATGTTTGTTTGTTCGGCATCGTGTTGAGATTTTTTTTCCGCAGCATCCTTCAAATCGTCAAGATCACAACGAAGCGCGGAAAACTCCGCAACCAATTGCAATAAATAATCATCGCCGGAATCGGAAAATGTGTCCCGAATTGTACGAAACCATTTTCGTTGTTTGGACTGAATCGACGGCGGCAACGCCATAAGACATTTCGCCGCTTCCGCACGAAGCGAATATTCCGTATCAAACCGGACTATCCGGCAAAGCGTCGGAAGCCCCTCGCCGTTGGGAGCATCGTAGAACGGTCGGGCAAGAGTCCGTAAAATACCCGCCTTTTCCGTAATATCGGTACTGAAAGCATATTGAGCAATCCAAAAATGAAGCGATTTGTCTTCCAACGCCAGAAAAAGATTTTCAATACGGGCAAGAAGCCGCTCCGCACGGTGGGCAATTTCAATATCCTTATCATTCTTTGCCCGCTGGAGTTCGGCAAACGCACCAACCCCAATTCGAAGCAATTGCAACTCCGCCCGTTGACGGACAATATAACTGTCGTCGCCAAGCTTCCGAATCAATTGCCGAACATCATCATTCGGCAACGCATTATCTACAGGCACACTGTCTGTCGGCACACTATTTACCGGCGCATTATCTACAGGCACACTGTCTGCCGGCGTATTGGTTGTTGCCGTTTCTTCGGCAAAGACAACTGCCGTCAGTAACAAAATCAAAATACCGTACCGCAAAAAACGAGACATAATTTTACTCTCCGCAATTTTGAACAAAATAGGAAAAAACCTTTCGGCTGTTTACATCGGTTTGCCATGAAAATTCGGGATGCCATTGGACGGCAAAGACAAACCGTTTATCGGGATGATAGACCGCTTCAATAAGACCGTCCGGCGCACATGCCGCCGATTTCAACTCCGCTGCCAATCGACAAATACCCTGATGATGAAAACTATTGACCGGAATTTTGAACGGAATACCGCTTGAATTATCCTTTGAATTATCGTTTGGAATGTTGTTCGAAATAGTGTTCGGCAATTCCCCGTTTTGAAGAATTTGAAACAGCGGTGTTTCCGGTTCGACGGTAACGGAATGAACAGGTTCGTGATAAGGCGGTTTCTGACTATGCAAAATTGGAATTTCGGTTTGAAGTTGGGAAGGAATATCCTGATACAATGTTCCGCCGAAAAAAACGTTCATAAATTGAATACCGCGGCAAATTCCGAAAACGGGTTTATCGAGTTCCAGAACAAATTCCAGTAATGATTTTTCCATTGCGTCGCGTTCGGGACACACGGCTCCGCAATATGTTGCCGGTTGTTCGCCGTAAAGTTCGGGGGCAATATCCTGACCGCCGCTGAACAAAAATCCGTCAAAATGTTGCGCTAATCGGCGAAGTACCGGATTGTCGGCGGTCAACGGCAACATCACCGGTATTGCGCCGGCGTGTTCCAACGCCTGCATGTAACCGGGAAGCATCCAATAGCTGTTACGAAGTTCATCATAAAGCGGTACAATTCCAACCAACGGTTTATTCAATGACATAAATAAATTAACAGTAATATTTCAACGGTTTGTGATTTATAATTACAATTTCAAAATTCTAAAATTCCAAACGTCCCTTCGTAATTGTCTGTATTATTAACCGCTGAATACACGAAATACACGGAATTTGTAATAGTAATAATGTTTACGGACAATTTCAAGGTTAGTTTATTTATAGGGATTAGGATACAAAAAAGTTTTTTTGTTATTGTATTCATTTTGTATCCTCAAAAAATAAACTTGTGATTTTATCAATTTACTAATTTCCGTGTATTCTGTGGTTAATAAAATGTTAATAAAAATAGACAGTTACAATCAAATTGGTATTTATTCGGTCATTTTGTTGAACAATGATACAAGAAAAACCTCATTTTCAACCTAATTTTTCCAAACAAAACAACCTCAACAGCCAAGAAGTCCACACACGATTAACCTCATTAAAAAGGCAAAAAATGAGACAATGAGTTCGGATTTTGAGGAAATTTGAGGAAAATTGCTTGCAATTGTTGTTAAATTGGGAAAAATAGAAGATTTATCTGGCGTCATTATTCAACAAATGACGGAATTGAGGCGAAAAACCGAAAAAAACTCTCGAGAGATTTTTTTTATCTCTCGAGAGATAGATTTCATCTCTCGTGAAATGGACTTCATTTCACGTGAAAAAGAGTCCGTTTCTCCTGACTT
>JAITQV010000294.1 GCA_031288765.1 Planctomycetaceae bacterium | reverse complement strand
TTTTTTGCGGCTTCTACTTTTTGAGCAAAGGTGCATTTAAATCGGCGATAATTTTGAGAAATACTTAAAATAAAGGTATTTGACTAAAATATTTTACCACAATTTTTTGGAAAGTGCAGAAAATAAATACATAGCAAAAAAAACATTTTTGTGCAAATAAACTAACCTTGAAGTTGTACATAAACATTATTACTATTACAAATTCCGTGTATTTTGTGTATTCGGTGGTTAATAAATAGACAATTAGCGTAGAGGAATCGCATTACAACTTACAGATCGGATGTTCTCCGCCTCTTTAAGTCTTTTCGGGGCTGGATTGTCAACCCGAACAACCGTAAATGAAAACCTTGACGGCAAAAGGTTGCCAAATGAGCGTGAATGATTATAATCATACCCATTGAAAGTTCCATTTGCACACAATCCCGAAATTCCCCCAGTATTTTTGGCTTTTTTGAGCAAAACCGTATTCAATTCCCCGCTAAAATTAAATTAAAAAGGACAATGAGAGCATTTACCAAACACACCGGATTGGTTGTTCCGATGAATCGCAGTGATGTCGATACCGATCAGATTATTCCGAAACAATTTTTAAAACGGATTGAACGTACCGGATTCGGTCGGTTTGCGTTTTACGATTGGCGTTACAAAGACGAACAACTCACCCCCAACCCCGATTTTGAACTGAATAAACCCGAATACCAAAACGCAACAATTCTGTTGACACGAAGGAATTTCGGTTGCGGTTCCAGCCGCGAACATGCACCTTGGGCATTGGACGATTTTGGTTTTCGGGTAATTCTGGCGTCGGGATTCGGGGATATTTTCTACAACAATTGCTTTAAAAACGGTTTGTTGCCGATTCGGTTTTCGGAAGAAATAATCGACGAATTATTCCAACGTGAAGCGGTTAATTGTCCGTTCCGGTTGACGGTTGATCTTGAAAGCGGTTTTATTTCGGACGAAAAAGGTTGGACAATTCCGTTTGAAACGGACGATTCCCGCAAACAACGTTTAATTCAAGGATTGGACGACATCGGTTTGACGCTCCAAAAAGAAATTAAAATCACCGAATACGAAAAAAAACACGGAATTGTCTAATGGATTTTTGGTTCCGCTTACCATTTCGGAAACGGCTGGGAATTATTGCGACGATTTTATTGGTTGTTGCGGTGATTTCGGCGGTACTTTGGACAAATGATCCGGTGCATCATCGTCCCATTACTTCAATTATTCGGTTAGCTCCGATTTTGTTTTTATTTTGGCTGGCGTGGTCGGATTTACAAAAGATTCCTTTTTGGGTATGGTTGGTGATGCCGGTTGTTTTAATCCTTTGTGCTTTCAAACCCGCACTTTGGTTTATTGTAATTCCTATTGCGTTATTCGCCTTGTTTGTTATGCCTAAAAAGAAAAAATAAACTGTATCTATTGTATTTATTTAGTGATTTGTTGGACAATAGCACAATCAGGCAATCGCTCTCCAATCTTACGATTAACAATTCAAAAGGTAGGCAATCGTTGGGTGAAAGCCCTTCGCCGAAGGGTTTTCACTCATGGTTGCGTCGGCGTTAGCCGACTGGGAATTTTGTCGGCGGACGGCAAGAATCTTTATCACTTGTTACAATCCGTGTTCAAGAAGTTGTGAATCGATGTTGTCAACTAACCGGCAACTTCCAATACCGGTCGGCAAAACAAAACAGAGTTTACCGAATTCGGATTTTTTGTCGTGCCGCATCAATTCAATTGTTTGCAGCCAATCAATACCTTCGGGAATTTCCGTCGGCAATCCCAACGCCTGCTGTAAACCGATTTGCCGTTTTAAAAATATCTCATTGACAAATCCCATTCGCACTGCAAGTTTGGCGGCACAAATCGAACCGATGGAAACCGCCAATCCGTGCAATAACGTAAAATTGCTCTGAATTTCAAAAGCGTGAGCGAAAGTATGACCGTAATTCAGTAACACACGGCGTCCGGTTGTTTCAAATTCATCCTCTGCGACAATGTTTGCCTTGATTCGGCAACAATCCGTAACAATCTGTTTCAAAATATTGGGATCACGAATATTGATTTTTTCCGTATTTGTTTCGAGTAATTGAAACAATCCGGCATCCAGAGACGCTCCGTATTTAACCACTTCACCGAGTCCGCTCTGATATTGGGTTTCCGGTAACGTTTGTAATATTTTTGTGTCGATTAAAACGCCGAGAGGCTGCAGAAACGCCCCGACCATATTTTTGGCATTGGGCAAATTGATGCCGACTTTTCCGCCGACGCTGCTGTCCACTTGAGCCAGAAGGGTTGTCGGAACCTGAAAAAAACGGATACCGCGGGCATAGGTTGCGGCAACGAATCCGCCAAGATCGCCAATCACTCCGCCGCCGACTGAAATCAAAACGGATTTCCGATCAATCCCTTCTTCAAGCAATGTTTCCCAAAGTGTTGCGGTTGTTTCTATTGACTTGCTTTGTTCGCCGGACGCAATTGAAAGAAGATGAACGTCAATTCCCGTTTCGGCAATTGATTCGGCAACCCGATGAGCATAACCTTGTTGAACAATATTTTCATCTGTTAAAATAACCGCAGCGGAAATCGGTTTAAATGCAGTTAAAAAGGAACCGATATGTTCCAGATTTTCGGAACCTGCCTCAATATCGTAACTTCTGTTGCCGAGAGAAACCGAAATGATTTGTAAATCGGACATGGTTATACTTTCAGCGGTGATTGGATTCATGTTTATTTGTGTCGGGAATTTGGTAATTATTCCGTTGGAATTTTCATAGGCAACAGATTTATACCAGTTTAGGGGTTGAAATCAAGAGCGAGGCAACCGTTGCCGCAAATCTGCCTCACATTTCAGTAGATTTTCAGTAATTGTCTATTAACCGCGGAATACACGAAATACACGGAATTTGTAATAGTCATAATATTTCCGTACAACTTCAATGTTCGTTTATTTATTAGGACACAAAAATATTTTTTTGTTATTGCATTCATTTTGTATCCTTAAAAAATAAACTTGTGATCTTAGCAATTTACTAATTTCCGTGTGTTCCGAATATTCTGCGGTTAATAAAAACAGAAAGTTCCGATTCTGCTAATTTTTTCCTAAAAATCGGATGTTTTTATTTTTCCCGAACATTTTTTTATTGACAACGGATAAACTATAACATAATATTATTAGAATCGTCGGCTAAAATTGATTTCAATCGACAAAAACAATATCTCAGAACCTTATTGATAATCCCATTTTTGAAAGGAGATTTCCCGTGACAACTATTTTTTCGACGAAAAGGAACCGTGTTTCGAAGAGCAATTTATCAAAATTGTCGAAGCGGATTTTGGGAATGGAAGCCCTGGAATCGAGGGAAATGCTTAGTGTCAACCCGCTTGGAGTTGACTACGACGCTCCCAATTTCGTGCAAACCGAAAGTTCGCAAGACTTCCAAACGGAAGCCGTAACAGGAGGTGTTCTGACAATAGCTTCAGCTCCACATTTAATTACTCA
>JAITQV010000206.1 GCA_031288765.1 Planctomycetaceae bacterium | reverse complement strand
TTCTTTTCTTGATCCTTCAAAAAAGTGGAAAGAAAAAAGGCAATCGCCGCCGAACAAGAAACACCGCGAATATTCTGATACAAATAGATCATAAAAACATTCTGAGAATTCCAAAACGTCCCGCCAAAATCGCAATGATATTTTTTAAATATCGCTTGAACCGCTTCTTCCGGCAAAATCTTGTTGATCGCGGCTGACTGCTCGGCATGGGAATAGGTTTCGAGAACGGCAACGCCAACAGATGAATTGGGAACAAAATTGCTGTTGCCGGAATTGGAAGTATCTGCTAACAGGTCAAGTGCCAGCGAAATCCGAACAATCAAGAGCCAATTTTTTGTCAACGAACGTTCGATTTTTGCTGGCACATAAAATTACGATAATTTGTATTTTTATATTTATTTGTTTTATTAATATTATTTGTTCAAATAATATTTAACTTTATTTAATAAAGGTTGTACATTGGGTTCTCGTCGTCTTAATTGGTAAAACTCGAAGATGTTTTTATAGATTTTCAATTCGGCACGTACCAAACGATTTGTCCAAAGCGAATCGACCAACCAACGATGTCCAAGAATATCAATCATACCTTTATTGTCTGTTCGCCGAATAAAAATAATAGTTCCTTTAAGTGGTTTGTTGGAGAGTTGTCGCTTTTGATCAGAAATATCATATCGATTATTTGTTGTTTCAATAGAATCCCAATTCATTTCACGATGATCTTTCACATAAGTTTCAGATTGATCAACTAACTCCTGAAAGTTTTTGAAATAAAAACGTTTCCAAACACTTTGTTGCCATTGTCCATTATACCGTTCAATACTTGCCTAAAATCCTGTTTCACGTGGGAGGAATACTGGTATCACACTAAGCGATAAACAAAAACGTATCACTTGATCAATAGAATCCAGATACCGTGAACCAGTAAAAACAGTGGAGTTGTCGAACTGAGCGTAGAAAGAAATCCCCTTCCCGCCAATGTTCTGACAACGCAAACGCTGTATTTTCCACAGTCATACGCGGAAACGGAAACGAACAAACCAATTTACCATGTAACGAAATATCATTCAATAATTGGACAAAACCATGTTTTCCTTCAAGACGTAAATCTTCAACATAGTCAAACGAATCCAACTCCGTAAAACCCGTTACAACCTCTGGCAAATACCAACCGCGCGGCGGTGTGTAACGAATACGACGCTGTGAACCAAAACAACCATGACGTTTCAGAATCCTATTAATCGTGCGAATACCCGGAAGATACGGACAACGTTGCAAACTCATTACACGATGAATTGTCGCTACCCCATACTTTCCCAAGACACTTTGATCTTTGAGATTAGTTCGTATTTGTAAAATACATCGTTCTATTTGATGCGATGTATGATTAGGGGGTGTCTTACGTCTTGTCCGACGATCATGCCGGTCAACCCGATCAAGCCGTTGAACTCCAGGCTCGTTGAACCCAATAAAGAACCGTTGATTTCGTAACTCCATAGCGTTGAACTACTGATTGCATCGACATACCTTGACGAAATAATCGAACAAGTGCACGATGATGAGATGCGGAAAGTGTTTTTGATTGTCATAAATATCTCCTTAAATTGAAATTACTGAAAAATAAATCATAGCACTATAACTACATTTGACATCAATCGTTCGAATTTCGCTGGCACTTGACCTTTTAATATAATGGACATTGACACCAAACTAAACTTATTCGGACAATATTGATTCACTCGTCTCCGCTATTTTAGGTTTAGTAACAATAATATTGTGTGTCATGTTGCCATCAACTTTACATATCAGACCGGATGTTTCAGGGGAACGGTATTTCATATCTATTAATTGTTCAATATGTTGTTTTGCGTTATGCCGGTTGTTTGAAACGGAATTTTTTTCGTGTGATACTTGAACCGCCCCTAAAATATATATTCTATTTACGCCATGACGAATGCGATTAACTGAATAATGTCCTTTTGTATCAATGGTTCCATGAGCAGTATATCCGCCACCATCGTCTTCAAATAATATTGTTCCGATAGTCAGGGGGGTACCGTCTTCAAAAGTAATCCGACCTTCCACTGTGTAAAGATAGGAACATCCCGACAATGTAAGGGACATAAAAAACAAAAAAAGTCCGGCTTGTTTATAAATTATTGTCATAATTCCGAAATAAATTTACCACCATACATTATCCGGTTGTCCATCGTCAACACATCCAAGTTGACAAACGATGAGAGGCTTAATTAAAACATTTATTCTTTTAACAGCCCCATCAGCAAAAACAAATGGGCAACAACCGGGATGAAATGACCCAAAAGAATATTGGAAGGGATGACCATCAATAAAGGCATCCGGCGATGAAACAATTATTTGTTGAATTTCTCCCGTGTTTTCTAATCCACGAGCAAAACCGAATTGTCTACCATTATCGTCCGAAAACAAAACACCACAATCCCAAAGACGCGCCTTTGGAAAAGTGCTTGAACATTGTTGAAGGCGGGCAGCCGGAATATGTTTTTCACCAAGTAGTATTTGGTAACTGAATCCATCAGAGAAACGTGAGATATTATCACGAGGTGTCCAATTACGATAATCTCCGCTTTCTTGCTTATTTTCAAAACTTGTTTCAACAACAGCAACTCGAAGAGGACCGTGTTGTTCTTGAAAATGTTTTGGATTAAATGGGTCCCAGTATTTATCCCATCTTGTTTCACATGCAAAGTTGGAATAATCATTTGACGAATCCGGAAATTCAAGAGGATTGTTTATGTTGACGCCGCGACTCATTGGAACAGCATAATCACAAAGCGGACCAAGAGGACCGGCATCTCGATTTCCCCACGAATTATCTTTAATTCCCTTTATCTCAAGTGTTTGTAACCCGCTACGCCGTGAAGGACAATGAAATAGTGATATAGTTCCAATAATTTTTCGATCTTTCTTCGGAAGTGAATTCCACCATTTTCCGTTTGTTTGCTTTCGGCAATTGTCTGAATTCGAAACAACAATATCCCAAACGTCGGTTTTATCATAGTACGGCGACAATAAAATAAATATTGAAGGTCTTGATTGTCCGATGGTAATAGGCGGCAACCCTTCCTTTTTTTCATTGAAACTATGTATTGCTTCTCCAAAACGTTTTAGATTAGCTTCACACATTTGTAGTCTTGCTGCTCCTCGTGAAGAAACAAACGCCGGAAAAAGTAAGCCTAAGAATAAAGAAAGAACAACAAGTATTGCAATCAAGTCGATTAAAGAAAACCCTGTCTCTTTCAAATTGTCTTGTGTATGTTGTTTTATTATTACATTTTTCATGTTTCAAAACAAATCAAACTCAGTAATATTTTAACCATTGGGCTTGTATTTTCGTAATATCTCAGCGGTTTGTTATTTTTTTGCGGTAATTTTGGTAAGGTTCCGGCGGTGAAGTATGTTTTTAGAGAAATTTCGGTGAAAAGTTTTTACCCGCTGTTGCCTGCCTTTTGATTATTTGTATAAACAGCTGCAAATAATTTACCGGAAAGTCTGTCTATTCGGTTATTCTGTGTCCTTTTTCGTTTTAGTCTTCCGCAACCAGAGGCACGAACACTTTTTTTCACAGACTTTTTTACTGTTTTTTTAGGTATTGAAATCTCCTCTGAAAATCAAAAACGAAAATTCAAATAAACTTGTAATATCATGGCAAATCTGCAACGAATGTCAAGACCGGTTTTAAAATTTTGTTGTAACCGTTCATAAATATAACTTGTCTATTTTGTAATTATTCAGTGGAATGTTTTTTTGTTGTGAGACATCCTAAAAATTGTTTGTGTTATTTCATGGAAAATGGGCTGAAAACCCTTAATCAGAATTAGGATTAAATAAACTCAACCCTG
>JAITQV010000151.1 GCA_031288765.1 Planctomycetaceae bacterium | reverse complement strand
GTTTCGGGAATGGCAACGCCAACAGATGAATTGGGAACAAAATTGCTGTTGCCGGAATTGGAAGTATCTGCTAACATAAAAAAACCTCCTTCGAAGGTTAATTCCATAACAAGCAAAGGAGGTTGGAAATTGGTATAACTAATTCAGGAGGAAGTATAACTAATTCACCTGATTAAAGGAATACCGGTTTCAAAGAAATCCGTAAAAAAAAATATATCAAAAAAAGACATTTTTCAAAAAAATTTGAATGAATGCCTCCAGATAAAATACGCTCTCAAATAAATAATTTTAAAAAATGGTCTTAACCCCGCTAGGGGTGTAATGTGCATAACCGGCGGTGGAGCGAAGCGCAACCGCCGGATCGGATGTCCCTCTCCTCCCCGAAGTCCCGCAGGGACGAGATTATCAACCAACACAATCATAATCTCGCCCCATGCGGGGCTTATATTTGAGGTAGGCGGGATCCGGCGGTTGCGCTGCGCTTCACCGCCGGTTATGCACATTACACCCCTTGCGGGGTTAAGATTCCGATTGCCGTGTGGTAACAAAAATTTGTCGGCTAGCGCCGACGCAATCATGGGTGAAAGCCCCTCGGCGAGCGGTTGCCTACCTTGTGATTGCCGAATTTTTAGGTTGTTTTTGTGTTTGGGTAGGAAATCAAAAGGTAGGCAACCGTTGGGTGAAAGCCCTTCGCCGAACGGTCGCTTGCCGATAGGCAACCAGAACAACCAACATTGCATAAAATTCCTTGTCGGCTAACGCCGACTGGGAATAAATTTACCGCAAAGGGGGGCAGATTCGTCGTAAACCGGAATAATTCCAAGCCAAACCGGAATAATCCGGCAGTTTTAACGGGCGCCGTTATTTTTCCATTGCGTCAATATAACGGCGAAGACGTTCCAATTCTCCCGTAATAGAACGAAGTTTCAACATGTTTTCAACACGCTTAACCAGTTCGAATTTATTGACGGGTTTACTCAAATAATCGTCGCAACCGGCATTCACCGCCCGCTCAATATCCCCCAATTCACTCAAAGCCGTTACCATAAGAATCATAATTCCCTTTGTTTTCGGGTTATTTTTGAGTTGTTCGCAAACCTCAAACCCGCTCAATTTGGGCATCATAATATCAAGCAGAATCAAATCCGGTGAAAACGACCCAACCATTTCAAGAGCTTCGGCACCGTCAGCGGCAGTTTCAATCTGATAATCGAAATCCGCCAGAAATGCCTCCAGAAGTTCAACATTCGCCAAATTATCGTCGGCAATCAGGATTTTGTAGGGCATGGCAAAACATTTTTAACCGAATTGAGCTTTGAAACGAAGATCATGAGCCTTCCCAAGTGCTTCCTCCGCCTGATCGCGGCGACCGGCTCCAAGACAGTACGAACTAAGAATCGAAAAACCAAACGAATCCTCCGGCTCCAATACACAATATTTTTCCATATTCCCAATCGCCGCATCCACATCACCCTGCTTTTTATAAATCGCCGCCAACGCATTGTACGCCAGCGCAAAATCAGGAACCTCTTCCGTTAATTGTTTTAACGCATCAATTGCTTCGGAAAGTTTGCCGGAACGTTGCAGTTCCACGCACGCATCGTAAGTTTCCATTGGGGTCATTGCCGTTTTGTTCTTTCGTTGGTTAAAAAAGGAAAAAATCGAAATTTGAACACAAGTTCCTTAAAATCAGCTGGATTAGTATAATGTTTTCGCTAAAACAAATCAACCGGTACCGTAATGCGGATTTTATTCCGGTTTGTCATGGGGGCGAAATCGGTTCACCGCCGTCACGAGTTCCCAGAGCATTTAGAATGTACGGATCAATTGTGTTTGAAATAAACCGTACACTTCCGTCTCCAAAAACACCGTTGAATCCTCCGGGATGAAAACTGCTGTGTTCGGTACCGATTTTTTCCAAATCGTTAAATGTTTTATCTGCCGTCGGGTTCATCCAACAAAACGGTTCTTTGACTTCAATGACCAAAAACGTGTTGCTTAAACCGTCGGTAATCAAGTTAAAGTAAGTTGTTCCGGCGAGGGTACCGGCTTTTTCCGCCGGAGTCAAGATTCCCTCTTTATCTTTTTGCGTTTTGTCGTTGTTCCAACCTTTTCCGGCAATTGCAGAATAACAACATTGGTCGGCTGTTTTGTTGCTGATGCTGAGACCGTTGCTGGGGCAGGCGTACGCAGAAGGCATTCGGGAATGGAACTGCCGGTTGTACTCACTATCCCATGGTTCGTCCAGCCGGATCACCTCTTCTCTAAGAAACGGCAAAATCAGAACCCGCCAACTATGCAGCGGTTGCCCGTTCTCGTCCACAGTATAAAGCGCCGGAAACGCATGATGTGTGTCATGGAAATTATGAAATGCAATACAAATATTTTTTTGATTATTGACACACGTCATCCGTCTTGCGGCTTCGCGTCCCGACGGTACTACCGGAAGAAAAAGTGCGACACTAATAATAAGGGTTAGAAAAAGACTGAAACCGCACAAAACAATTCCGGCAAGTGCCAAACCTTGTTTTTTTGATTTTGAGCCTAGTACTCCTAAGATTAGACCGATTAGCGGCAGAATCAGGAATCCTCCGCAAAGTATTACACTGAGAATACCGCACACTAAAGATGCAATCGCTTTACCGTTTCCGGCAGCGGGATTTTGGGCGGGATATTGGTTGTATTGGGGGTAGGGTTGTGTCGGCGGGAAATTGCCGGTGTAATCTTGTTGGGGTGTTTGTTGGGAAAATTCTGCGAAGGGGTTATTTCCCCGAATGTTCTCGGCGGGAGGGGGAAAATCATTTTGGGCGGAATTGGGCGAAGACGGCGGCAATGGGGAGGAAACCGGAGTCTGATAATTTGTTGATTTGCCGAAGACGAGTCCTTTAACTTTTATTGCGGGGAGGAGTTGTCCGTCGATGCTGATATTTGTATCGGGGCGAATAGTTCCGTTTGCGGCAAGAGCGAAGAGTTGATCTTGCGTCAATGTTTGTTCAGCGCCGTTGAGAACAATTTTTATTTCCATGATTGTGTTGGCGAATGAGTGCGGGCAAGAGTTTTCGGATGATTTTGTAATTTTTTTTGGGGCGGCAATTTCAAGGGATTTTTTTGAAAAATTGCCGATTTCACCGCAAACTTATTTTACGGTACCACAATACTATTGGGTTGTCAATTGTGGTATTAAAAAATTCTGTGGAGATATTACGCTCATTCCCGAAATTCCGCCGGTCTTACGGTTAAAAATTCATAAGGTAGGCGAACATTCGCCAAACGATTACCTGTCGGAAAAAAATAAAACCACTAAAATATTACTAAATTACTTTCAATCCTCTAAAAATCGGAAAC
>JAITQV010000120.1 GCA_031288765.1 Planctomycetaceae bacterium | reverse complement strand
AAAGAAGTTCACGCAGCGATTTATTATTTGAATGTCCGTTACGACTGGCTTCCGGCGCAACCTATTCCGAACAAAGATATAATTGACTGGGATTTATGGTTGGGTCCGGCACCGTGGCGACCTTACAACAGCGATTATGCTGTCAAAAGTCAATGGCGGGCTCATTATGATTTTGATTCCGGTGCTAAACATCACGACTGGGGGGCACATACTGTTGATCTTTGTCAATGGGCTGTCAATGCCGATGGTTCCGCTCCGATTAAATATTGGGCGGAAGGTGATCGGCTGTACGGTATTTACGAAAACGGTGTCAAACTCGTGATGCGTCCGGACGGCTGGATGGGGCTGGGTAATTGTGCTGTCCGTTTTGAAGGTGAAGACGGTTGGATCGAAACCGGAGACAGCGGACGGATTGCCGTTTCGCCCGATTCCTTACGCGGTGAATTGGGACAAGATTTTGCCACTTACGGTGGTACTCACGGCGGTTCTCACGGTGAAGATCCGCTCACTCATATCCGTAACTTTTTCGATTGCGTCAAGACCCGCGAACAGCCTGTCTGTAACGCCGATGTGATTTGCAGTTCGCATATCGCTTGTCATGCTTCCGCATTGTCCTGGTTGCTGAAACGAGAACTCCGTTTTGATCCGAAAACGGATACTTTTCTCAATGACGATCAAGCAAACCGTATGAAAACCCGCGCTTGGCGCGAACCATGGATTGTGTAACCATGTAATAAAAACTTTTGATAAAAACTTTCGGGCAGATCGTGTGTTTTATTTTTAGAAAAACACCGATTTGCCGGTTCCTGATTCTGTTGTCAAACAATTTTAGTAAAATGGTTTGATATTTACCAATAATAATCGATTTTCACCAATAACAATTAAGGAATATCCCAATGAAATATCATTTTTCCATTCCCCGTACAATATTAATTTCGGCAATTGTTCCGGTATTTTTCTGTTTGCCGCTTTTTGCACAACTTCAAGGAACGGTATCACCGGAAGAAACGAAAAAAAATATTGAATTACTGCAAAAGTATTTTGAAACCGAAAAACCGGAAAATACTCAAATTCATGCCGCCGCGATTGCCGTGTTACAATTAACACAAACCGGTACGGAAGAAGCGGTACCGGTTTTGAAAAAACTGCTTGCGGACGATCATCTCAACACGGTTGTCCGTACGAATTTAATAAACATTCCCGGCGATACAGGAATTACGGCGTTACGTGAATCGCTCGAAACATTGCAAGGAAAACATCTTGCCGGAGTTATCGAATCACTCGCTTCAATCCGTGACGAAAAATCAGTCGAAACCTTGATAAAACTAGCGGGAAGTACGGATACGCTCATTGCCGGTTTCGCTCTGACCGCACTCGGAAAAATCGCAACACCCAAAGCAACGGAAACGATTTTGAATTATTTATCCGAATCCGACCCGCAAAAAACATCAGCCGCAGCAGACGCGGCACTGTTTGCTGTTGAACGGCTTACCGCAGCAAACAGAAAAGAGGACGCCGTTAATCTGTGCAAAAAATTGATCGATATTGAAACTGTTTCCGAACCGGTTAAAAATGTTGCTGTTCGTACCGGAATTTTGCTTGATGAAGAAAAAGGTCTGCAACAATTTATTGACCTTCTAAAAAAGAACGATAATTCCCAATGGAAAACCGTTCTCGATCTTGCGAATCAACTGAAATCACCACAAACAAGCCGGTTGATTGTTGAACATTTCAGTTCGCTTTCCAACGAAAAAAAAGCAATATTAATTGAAGTGATTGGCAACCGGAAAGATGCGGCTGTTGTTCCCGAACTAATCGGATTTGCGCAAGGAAATGAACCGCTTACAAAAATTGCGGCGGTGAAAGCGTTGGGACGTATTGGTGATTTCAGGGGAATTGATGCGATTCTTCATGCCGTCGCTTCTTCCGATACAATTCTTGCCGATACCGGAAAAGCCGCTCTCGGACTCATTCAAGGAGCAGGTTTTAATGCGACAATTATTAAAATTCTTGATTCCGAAGAAAAAGCGGTTCGTCTTGCGGCGTTGCATGTTATCGGCGAACGGAGGCTTGCGGAGGCGGCTTCCAAAGTCAAAGCGGTATTTAATGATTCGGATACGGAAATACGTCTTGCAGCCTATCAAACCTTTGCTCAGGCGATTGTTCCGGCAACCGATGATCTTGAATTGTTGTTGCTTCAACTTCAAACCGCAATCGAAAAACAAAAACCGGTAACAGAATTAAATATAATCCGCGACGCACTCAAAATGGTGTGCCGAAAAATACCGGATCGTAACAAAAGCATTACTATCATCGAGAAGAAACTCAATGCCGCCGGTACGGGAATTTCCGAAATGGAAAATCAGGTCTTTTTTATTGAACTTTTATTTTCACTCGGCGGAGAACAAGCGGTTAAAGTGATTACGGCGGCGGCTTTGACAACTCAACATGATGTTGTGCGGGACAAAGCAACGGATATTTTGGGACGTTGGACGACTCCTGATGTTGCGCCGTATTTGCTTGATCTTGCACAAAAATTTCCGGCAGGTACAAAGTATCAGGTTCGTACACTTCGCGGTTATATTCGTGTTATCCGCCAAATGGGAATGACGGTTGATGAAAAAGTGGAAATGAGCAAAAAAGCATTGCTCCTTGCCAAACGGGACGAAGATAAAAAATTAGCACAGGAAACGCTGGATCGTTTCGCACAAATGGCGAAAGGAACTCCTCTGTTTGACGGTAAAACGTACGAAAACTGGGAATTTCGCAACGACGAAAACGCCCGATGGTTCCGTATTGAAGATAATGCCATTGTTGGGGGAACGCTTAAAGAAAATATTCCTCGTAACGAATTTATCACAACGAAACAAAAATACGGTGATTTTACGCTTCGGTTGGAAGTCAAGGTGCTTGGCGAGGGAGCCAACGCCGGAATTCAGTTTCGTTCGCAGCGTCTTCCGCAAAACGTTAAAAATGCTAATGAAGTTGCCGGTTATCAGGCGGATATGACCAACACGTTCCAATTTTGGGGAAGTCTCTATGACGAATCACGCCGTAACAAATTTCTTGCAGAAGCAAACCCGGAAACGGTCAAACCAATTTTCCGAAAAGACGATTGGAACGAGTTGGAAATTGTTTGTAAGGGAGATACTGTCAGGATTTCGTTGAACGGAGTACAAACAATAGAATATACGGAAACGGACGAAAATATTCCCCGTAACGGTATTATCGGTTTACAAATTCATGCCGGCAATCCCAGCGAAGCATGGTATCGTAACATCCGTATCGAATCAAAATAAATAAAACCGAAACCGTTGTTGATGTAATTGTCTATTTATTAACCGTTGAATACACGAAATACACGGAATTTGTAATCGTAATAATGTTCACGTACAACTTCAAGGTTCGTTTATTTATAGGGAAGTAGGACACGAAAAGGTTTTTTTGTTATTGTATTCATTTTGTATCCTTAAAATTAAACTTGTAATCTTATCAATTTACTAATTTCCGTGTGTGCCGTGTATTCTGTGGTTAAATAAAATAGACAGTTACTTGTTGACATCTTAATTGAACTTAGTAAAATACTCCCTCTGTGGTTCGGGAACAGCTCGGCTTTTTGAGGAATAATTAACTCTGTTTTTACAAAATTCAAGGTAATATTCTTTTTCGGAAATGTTGAGATGTCCGCATCAAAACAGAAATTTTCTCCACAAAATTATTTAGTTCAAAGGAAATATTGTTATGTTAAATTC
>JAITQV010000117.1 GCA_031288765.1 Planctomycetaceae bacterium | reverse complement strand
GAAGCTCTCACTATGCACGATGATTGGGGAGGAACTGCTTCCGATTATGCTTTTTCTACGATTCGTGTTACCAATGAAACCGAAGGAAGTACTGGTTTCGGAAACGATAATGGTTGGGCGGATATTGTCATTGATCACGTGATTGGTACAACGACTCCGCCAACATATGATGGAGGTAAAATCGACGATCATCGAGGACCAATTCGTATGGCTGTCCGCCGAGCAGTCGGAGATTATTCACCGCGTGACACTTTGGCATGGCTTACCGATGGAACAAGTAATCAAATTCTTATGGGAGAACGTTTCATTCCGGCAGATCGCGTTAATTATTGTACTTCCGGTACAGGTGCTTCGGATGCTTTCGATTGTGGTGTATTGTCTTTCCGAAGTTCCAATATTCCCAATTTTTCATTGATTGCTTTTGTATCGTACAATAAAGCACCAATTTCCCAATCTCCTAATATCTCTTCGCCAAAGTGGTACAGTCATGGTTTCGGCAGTTGGCATCCCGGAAGTTGTAACATGTTGTTAGCGGACGGTTCCGTTCGAACTTTTCCGGTAACACTTCCCACCCGATTAGGGCTTCGGTGGGTTTGCGTCAACGACGGTAACACCGTTGAAATACCTTAATCGTGCGAAGTAACCGCTTGTAATAAAATCTGTTTTCAGATACACTTGATTTGCGCGGGAACTTGTTTGGTAACTGTCTATTTTTATTAACCACAGAATATACGGAACACACGGACATTAGTAAGATAAGATCACAAATTTATTTTTTGAGGATACAAAATGAATACAAGAACAAAAAAATATTTTTGTGTCCTAATAACTAAACTAGCATTGAAGTTGTACGAAAATATTATGACTATTACAAATTCCGTGTATTTTGTGTATTCAGCGGTTAATAAATAGACAATTACCTTGTTTGTTCCCGCGTTGTTGATGTTGTTCGTTTTAACCCTTTTAATTTACAATAAATATTATGAAAAAACTTTTAATTACTGTTTTGCTGAGTATTTTGTCCGTAACATTTTGTTTCGGAGAAGAACCGAAGAACCTAAAATTTCAAGCCGTTCCGTTTACGGCAGTTCAATTCGACGATCATTTTTGGTCGCCGCGATTGAAAACAAACCGAGAAATTTCAATCCCTCACAATTACAAATGGTGCGAAGATACCGGACGTTTTACGAACTTCGCCAAAGCCGCCAAACTCTTGGACGGCAATTTCGAAGGAATCTATTTTAACGATTCCGATGTTTACAAAGTTCTCGAAGGAACCGCCTATTCTCTCGCCGACCATCCCGATCCGGTGTTGGAAAAACGCGCCGATGATGTCATCGCTTGGATTGCCGCCGCCCAATTGCCGAACGGTTATCTCAATTCCTATTTTTCGTTGCGGGAACAGGATAAAAAATGGACACAGGTCGAAAAACATGAATTGTATTGCGCCGGACATCTGATCGAAGCCGCAATCGCCTACAAACGGGCAACCGGTAAAGATACCTTGTTGAATATTGCGGAAAAATTTACCGATCATATTATCGATGTTTTTTGTGTTCAAAAATCGTCGAAATTTGAAGTTCCGGGACATGAAGAGATTGAACTTGCTTTGATAAAACTCTATCAACTGACCGGCAAAGAAAAATATCTAACGTTGTCGAAACATTTTATTGATGTACGCGGCGATCAGTCCAAGCGAAACGATAAATTGCATGGTCTGTATATTCAGGATCATCAACCTATTCGGGAACAGTCGGAAATTGTCGGTCATGCGGTTCGGGCGGTTTATCTTTACGCCGGTGTTGCCGATAACGCCGCCTATTCCGGTGATCAGGGATTGCTGAACGCAATGGATCGTTTGTGGGATAACACCGTGAATAAAAAAATGTACATTACCGGCGGTATCGGAGCAAGACATGGAAGTGAAGCATTCGGCGACGCTTATGAATTGCCGAACCGCACAGCGTATTGCGAAACCTGCGCCGCAATCGGTTTGGTGTTTTGGGCGCACCGTATGAATCTGTTACACGGCGACGCAAAATACGCCGATGCCGCGGAACGCGCTATGTATAACAATATTCTCGCCGGTTATGGAATGGACGGCAAAAGTTTTTTTTACGTTAATCCGCTCGAAGCCGTTAAAATTCAAACCGACCGGCACGATGTTACCCAAAGCAGCGTCCATCACCGCCAACCGTTTTTTAGTACGGCATGTTGTCCGACAAATTTGGTACGTTTTATTCCGTCGCTTCCGGGCTATCAATATGCGGTGAGCGGCAACACGATTTATGTTAATCAATTTGTCTCCGGCAAAGCAACGGTTCAACTTTCCGACGGTGAAGTTACAATCAGACAGGAAACAAATTATCCTTGGGACGGTGCGGTGAATTTTTTCTTTGACCGCAAACCGAAACCCGGTGTAACAGGTTCGTTTGACGTAAAAATCCGTCAACCTCAATGGTTGGGAACAAATCAGGCTAATTACAGTGTAACACATCATATTTTATGGAATAAACCTGATGATTTATCGGAAACAAATACTCATACGTTTCCGATGCAGACCAAGCGGATTGTTGCTCATCCGAAAATTACCGCCGACAACGGGCGTGTGGCGGTTCAACGGGGACCGCTTGTTTATTGTTTCGAGGAAACGGACAATCCGGTACCGGTTTCAAAAATCAGGCTGGCGAAAGACCCGCAGTTCAAGGAGGAATTTCGTAAGGATTTGCTCGGCGGTATTACGGTTATCAAATGTAAAAATGTTGACGGGCAGGATTTAACGGCGGTTCCGTATTATGCGTGGGACAACCGAGCAATGGGAGCGATGAATGTTTGGGTCAAACAGCAAGGGCTTTCCCAATCGCAACCGGTTTCGACCGGAGAACAACTTTACGCTGAGCTAAAACCGGAAATGTTGCGTCCCGATTCCGAATTGGAAAACGAATCGGAAACGGAAATTTCCGCGTCGTTTTGTTTTCCGAACGATTCGGTTGATGCGGTGATTGACGGGGTTGAGCCGAAAAATTCCATCGACCATTCGGTTCCGCGATTAACTTTTTGGAACCACAAAGGAACAACGGAATGGATAGAAGTTGACTTTGGCAGAACAAAAAAGGTTTCACAAAGTTCCGTTTATTGGTTTGACGACACGGGCAAGGGCGGTTGCCGTGTTCCGAAATCATGGACGCTTTCTTATTGGGACGACAATCAGTGGAAACCGGTTAAAACCTCCGAACCATTTGGTGTTGAGAAGGACAAATACAACACGGTGAAATTTGAAGCGGTGGAAACTCGTGGTTTACGGTTGGATATTCGGTTGCAGGAAGAGATGAGCGGCGGAGTTCTCGAATGGAAGAACAATCCCTAACTTTGAAGCAATTGTCTATTTTTATTAACCGCAGAATACACTTCATTTTTTCCTAAGTCCGTAGGGCGAGATGTGCATAACCGGCGGTGAAGCGAAACGCAACCGCCGGAAGTTTGCCAACACAAGGTAGGCAACCGTTGGGTGAAAGCCCTTCGCCGAATGGTCGCTTGCCGATAGGCAATCAAAACAACCAACATTGCACAAATTCACTGTCGGCTGACGCCGACGCAACCCTTCGGCGAAGGGTTGCCTACCTTTTGAACGCTTATGCACATCGTACCCCTTTGCAGGGTTAAGACCATTTTTTACAACGTTTTTTTATCAATATGTCGTCCTTAATGGGACGGAGATTTGTTTGATAAACAGAGTCATACCTCCATTTATCATTTTTTAACCATTTAACCTATTAAATTTATTATGAAACATCAAAACCAAATTTCCCGACGTGATTTTTTGAAGACTGCTGCTGTAACCACTGCAGTTGCAATGCCGTTGTTAATTCCGCGGCATGTTCTCGGCAACGCAACACAACCCGGCGCCAATGACACGGTTAAAGTTGCGTTAATTGGTCTTGGCGGACGTTGTACGTGGCTTTACCAGTCGGACGTCAAACCGGTTGCCGGTGTCAAAGTTGTTGCGATAAGCGATCTTATGCAACCGCGAATTGATGCGTTTATGAAACGTTTTGAAGGAGATTTCAAACCGGAACAGGCGTACACCGATTTTCGCAAAATGATCGAACAAGAAAAGCCTGACGGTGTTATGGCGGAAACCGCAACACATCAACGCGCTTGGGTGTCGGCAATCGCCATGCAAATGGGTTGTCATCTCTACATCGAAAAACCAATGGCATTGACAATTGCCGAAGGTCGATACCTGGTCAATGCCGCACGAAAATATAATCGTGTTACACAAGTCGGTACACAACAACGTTCCCTGCCGCTTTGCCAATGGGCTTGCCAACAAGTTCAGACCGGCGTTATCGGAAAAGTGAAAGTTGTTGAAGCGCCGAATTTTGTAGGTCCGAATGTCTGGACGGATCAACCGGCGCAACCTTATCCCGACGGTATGAACGATGAAGTTTGGGATCAGTGGATAAATCAGGCGGTGTTACGCCCTTATCACCCGGATCTTTACTATGGCTGGTCGAATTGGTGGGATTACGATGCCGGCGGACTTTGTTTCGGTGTCAGCGGTTGGGGAACTCATTCCTACGACCAAGTCAACATGACACTCGGAATGAACGAAACAGGACCCGTTGAAATTCTGCTCGAAGAACCTTGCACAATTCAGGATTCCGGCAAATTCGTAACCCGAAAACCGACCGATGACGAAACCGGCGCGGATTATTACGGAATGGCAAAAGTAAAAGGGCCACGCGCGAAAATGAAAATGTGGTTTGCCAATGGAGTGGAACTTCGGCTTCATCTTGACGGAGATCGCGGACCGGGACTCGGCTGTATTGTTACAGGCGAAAAAGGTAAAATCGAAATCAATCGGCATAAACTTTCGTCAAATCCGAAAGAGTTGACGGCAAACATACCGGATGAGTTCAAAAACAAACGGTCGGAAACGTTGTATCATGTTGAAAACTGGGTTGACGGTATTAAAACCGGCAAAAAGTGTAACGCCGATATCGAATACGGTCAACGTTCCACAACATTGTGCGAACTGGTCAATATCGTCCGTGCCACCGCTCCGGTTGGTGAAAAAATTGGTTGGGATACGGTCAAGGAACGTTTCACAAACAACGACAAAGGCAATGAAATGCTTAGCCGTCCGCGGCGAAAAGGTTATGAATTGCCGGAACTTTCGTAACAGCAACAAAAAACGGTTGGGGAACAGAGTTCGGCGGAACATTATTCCGTAACCGTTCACAATCTTATGAAAAACTCGGCAGGACTCTCTTTGTTGAAGTCCTGCGGAGTTTTTAATACAACAAATAAACAACTTAACCCCGTAAAAAATTTTATGAAAACAATTTTAACTTCAATTTTTGTATTAACATTTATTTGTGTGACCAATTTATTTGCTGTCGGCGAGGCGGATGATGATGGATTTGTTTTGATTTTCAACGGCAGGGATTTAACGGATTGGGAGGGTATTCCGGGCGGTTGGAAAGTGTCGGACGGTTGTATTGTCGGCGAAAGCACGCCGGAAAAACCGTGTAACCGTTCGCATTATCTTTATTGGACAAAAAAAGAACCGGACAATTTTCATCTCAAATTAACCTTTCGTTTGCAAGGAAACGGTAATTCGGGAATCCAATTTCGCAGTGAGAAACGTCCCGATTGGGACACTTACGGTTATCAGGCGGATGTGGATGCAAGTCTTCAATGGACGGGTTGTTTGTTTCACCACAAACGCGGAGCGGTTGTCAAACGGGGATTCGACAATAGTGTTGATCCTGACGGCAATGTTCATTCCAAACAATTTGCCGATCCCGAAGAACTAATCAAATTCTACAAACCCGGCGATTGGAACGATTACGAAATTATTGCAGACGGGAGTGTTATCACGCTTTTGATAAACGGCAAAATGATGTGCCGTGTGAATGATAAACATCCAACCGAATCCGCCAAATCAGGAATTATTGCTCTTCAAATGCATCAAGGACCGCCGATGAAAATCGAATTCAAAAACATCCGGTTCAAGGAATTAAACAAATCGAAATAATTTTCGAAGATTTTTTATTCTTTAATAGCATTTGCGGGGGCAATGGTTTTGATGTGTGGGCGGATACGTAATACCAAACCTTTTCAAAATTCCATTAGCGATAGTTGCCCGACGGCAATGAAAGCCCAAGCATCGGCAATACCGGTTTACTCCTTATTCTATTCACTGTTCAAACTATTGCGGCATTTCACCGAAACGCCGCCTGTTGAATTGTTAATAAAGTCGGGGCGAAAATTTTCCGCAAATTTCCGTGTAATTTCGTGTTTTCCGTGTTCAAAAAAATATAAAAAGAGATTTAAAACACGGAAGACGCTGATATTACACGGAATATTTACAGGGCATTGCCAATAAAAGGTAGGCAATCACTCGCCGTGCGATTGCGTCGGTTGGGTTGGGATATTCTTTTCAGGCAAATATTTTGCAAGTTTCGCCTTCACTTTGGCAAGTTCCGGTTTCGATGCAAGATTCTTCCACTCATGCGGATCCACTTGCTCATCATATAATTCCTCACTGCTGTCAGCATAACGAATATATCGCCAATCCTTTGTTCGAACCGTATGATTATTATAACCATAAGTTGAAACGGCGGTAGTTTCTGTTACTGTTTCGGGATGTTCCAGCAACGGACGGATACTCTTTCCGTCAAGCGGATGAGACGGTAACGAAATTCCGGCAAGATCGCAAAGTGTCGGATAAACGTGCATTAAGTCAACAGGCGTTTCCGTTTTAACACCAGCCGGAGTAACATCCGGTACAAGCCAAATCAATGGTTGGCGGTTCGCTTCTTCCCAAAGTGTAAATTTACGCCAATGTTGTTTTTCACCGAGATGCCAGCCGTGATCACTCCACAACACAACAATCGTGTTGTCACGATAAGAACTTTTTTCAAAAGCATCAAGAAGCCGTCCAACCATCGCGTCACTAAAACTGATCGCCGCAAGATATCCCTGCACCGCTTGTTTCCAACGCCCTGATTCAAGAATTTGTGCGTGATCGCCATTCGGTTTTGCCATTTTGATTCCTGATTCAGGAATATCGTCCAGATCACTGAGCAACACTTCCGGCAATTCAATTTTATCAAGCGGATGTAAATCGTAATATTTTTTCGGTACATTCCAAGGCATGTGCGGTTTATGAAGTCCGACAGCAAGGAAAAACGGTTTATCGTGTTTTATATTAAGTTGATCGATTCCATATTGTACAATATGATAATCTTCCATTTCTTCGTCGGTATTATCAAGCGGTTGGAATTTGATTCCACCCACACCGTCAAAATATTGATCATCATTGATATTTGCACGTTTGACCGGCTTGGTCGAATTGTTAATGAGTTTTCGATTAATGACCAGATAATCATCCCAACCTGTTTCGGCAGGAAATAAACCATGGTATATTTTCCCTGAACCGAGTGTTTTATAACCATTTTTCTGAAAGTGTGTTTGTAACGTTATGATTTCTTTCGGAATAATTTTCCGCCAATCATCCGAATTTTGATAAACACCGGTATTGGAAGGTCGCAAACCGCTCATCAGTGCCGCACGAGACGGGTTACAAAGCGGTGCCGCACAATACGATCTTGTAAAAGCAACTCCTTGCGATGCAAGCCGGTCAAGATTGGGAGTCTTGGTATTGGGCTGTGTTCCGAAATAACCCGTCCAATCCCGTAAATCATCAATGGCAATAAACAGGATATTCAATTTTTTAGGTTTATTCTCCGCCGCTTCCATTAAATAAGCCGCAAAGAATACAATAAGAAAAACAAACGCCGATAATTTTTTCATCGTATTGAATTTTTAAAAATAAAAAATGTTGCAATAATATCCTCTCTGAAACCGTTTCAGTTAGGAATTTTCTTCTTGACTACGCCACCAACATCAAATATTTGTTCTGTGTTTCCCTTGATTTCAAGTTCAAAAGGAGTTGTTTCTGCTTTTGAAAATTTATCCGCAACAACTTTATAAACTTTGGTTTCATTTTCGATCATGTTTTCCAATTTTGCTCTTTCACGTGGATCTGTTGGCATAACATCTGGAAAGGGCGGAGTAATGGTTTCTGTTTTTGTGATAATAACTTTGAAATTTCCCCGCGGTGCTCCACGAAAATAACCGTTCGTATAAATTTCCACTTTTCCTGTTTCATCGCTGAAACCGCTCACTGTCCAAGTCCGGTCTTGAACAGGAGAAAGTGGTTGAAGTAAAACAGATGCACCGGATAAAGGAACTCCTTGTTGTGTGAGGTTAATGGTACACTGATAGAGTTTCGGTAACCCTGGTGGACGAACCCGTCCCTGATTACAACCAATAAAAAAAATAATATGTGAAAAAATAGTAATCAAAAAAAACAGGTAAATTGTTTGTAAAAAATCAAACCGCATATTAAAACCTCATCATTATCGTATTTGTAATTAAATCATTAATTTAATTAATTATAACTTATTTTATTCACCGTCTGTTTTTTTAGGAAAATAGACGGTGATATTATCACGTAGAAATTCCTTAAAAAGAAACTGATTCACCACAATTGACGGTTGCTAACGCTCCCCAAATACCGTAAGGACTTTCTCCAGTATGAGTAACAATAAAACTAGGATTTCCATTTTCAATGGCTTCTGAAATAAATCGGACACTTCCGTCGAAAAACGTTGCATTGACTCCACCAGTGTGATAACTACCAGTAGAAAATAGTCCCCATCCTAATTCTAATACTACTGTATTATTTGTAATTTTTTATATCACCTTTTATACTAAGGAGTTATGTTGTTGTTTTGACTTTTGATTTTTTCTTGTAATTTTTTTTAACTGTCTATTTAAATCTGAAATTGGGAGGCACATAAATGAAAAAAATCATAATTGCTGATTTCATGCCTTTGTAATCTGTTGATTTTACCCAAATTTTCAGAAAATTGTTAAAATAGGATATTTAAAAAAATAAATAGATAGCTACTTTTTTTGTAATATTTTCTCGGTTTGGTCATTGGGAGGATATTAATTGAATTATACCTAAGTCCAAACTATGAAAAAACTTAAAACACCACAGCAGTATTAATCCTAATTCTGGATCAACGGCATTATTACGATTATTGCACGAAGGTGAATTGGGTGGCAATGACGTATTAAAACCGACTCGTGGAGGAAGTCCTTGAGCAAAATTGTGACCACGGAAAACGTTTCCAGCAGTTGCACTTACAGCTGTTGCCGAAAGAACTGTCCGATCCGTCGAACTTAAAGCATAATTTTGACAATCAAGTGGACTTATCGAATAAGGAAATGTTTCCGAGGCATTGAGTGCAAGATGGACGACAAAGAGACGAGGATCAACAGAACTATTTGCGAGAATAGATGACAACGTTTCACTAAATGCCAATGTGTTACTCAAACCGTCAGTAATGGATTCAAAGTTTTTCCAGACATTAGATATCCCGCCAGGGTTGTTTGTCGTTACATTAACATGAAAGGGAGCTCGTGGTACACCAAATTGTACAGATGCATATTTTCCAGTAGGTTTGTTATTAACTGCAAGATGATCACCCAAGCAGGCAACGAGATTATTTCGTGCAGATAGAGTTGGAATTCGGTTTCCACTGGCATCCACATCAAACGATAATCCTGGCTGACGTCCCTCTGGATCAGAAGGACAAATGAGTGTCGGAATAATCCCTTGCAAGTATTCACTCGGAAATGAAGATTTAATAAGTGTTGCATTGTTTGCGACTCCCGCATAACGATTTTGTCCTTCATAAAATGGAAGAAGATGGAAGAAAATCCCATAATAAATATCTTGGGAATCATCTCCGAACTTCACAGTTCCATTCAGTGCCGGAAGTGAATTATACACATTGTGATAGTTGTGTAACGATATAGAAATTTGCTTCATGTTGTTGGAACATTGCATACG
>JAITQV010000064.1 GCA_031288765.1 Planctomycetaceae bacterium | reverse complement strand
CGCGGAAGAAAAATACAAAAGGATAAAAAAATTAAATGTCCCGTATCCTGCCGCGTCTTCCGCGAATTTTCCACACTTTTCCGCGTTAAAATTATTCCGCCGAATAGATACGAAATATTATCAATTTTTTCTATTTTCCCCACAACACAAAATATTCACGACTAACTATCAGCCCTTTCAGGGCGTTTGATGTATTTTATGGACATTAACCCGCCGCGTTGCGGCGGGCTAAGTTCTATCGCCCTTGCAGGGCATAGGGCAATACTACTATCCGATCCGGTGATGAAACAAAGCGTAACCTACAGAAGTTTGTCAACAAAAAGTAGGCAATGGTGGGTGAAAAACCTTCGGCAAAACATCTGCCGTAATATTAATGTCAATGTTTGAGAAAAGTTACACGGATTTTTAATTTTCGACAGTATGGAATTTTAAATCCGCTTTGTTATAATAAAAATTCGTATTCGGTTTTGACAGATTTGACAAATCGGTTTGATTGAATATTATCAAAACAAAACGTCAATTGTTTAACAGTTTTTAACTTCATTTATTAAAAGGAATTACATTATGAAACATTTTGTATTTTTTTCAGCGGTCGTTTTGGTGTTGGCGGGTTTTCTTTCGCGGAATTTTGCCGATGAAGTGTTTCTCGACCAACTCAACTTAACACAAACAACCTGCGGCTGGCAAAAAACAATGTCGAAAAAATCAGTCGACGGCAATCCGCTTTCCATCGGCGGACAAAAATTCGCTCGCGGTGTCGGACATCACGCGCCGGGCGAAATCGTCTTTAACCTCTCACAATCCAAAGGACAATTCACCGCAATGGTCGGCATCGACGACGAAGTCGGTAAAAACGGTCATGCCGAATTTATTGTCTTTCTCGATAATAAACAAGTTTGGCGCAGCGGTTTTATGACCGGCGGACAACCGGCAAAACGTTGCGAAATTCCGTTTCAGGCGGATAACCGGCAAATCCGCCTTGTCGCCGATACCGGTCCCGAAGGTTACGCTCACGACCACACCGATTGGGCTGACGCCAAAATCGAATACGAACACAACGGTTTCACAAATATCCAAACAATTATGCCGACCATCCATATCCGTGACAACAACGGAAATATTATTGAACGAACCGACGAAACCGCCTGCGAATACTTTACGCTTCAGCAGGAACTGAAAAAAAGCATCAACCCCAAACGCGCCGCTCAAGCATTACGACCCGACGCAACTTTTTTGCCCGGTGACAAAAATCCGGTTGATGTCGTTTTACGCCGAACCAAAGCATTGCTCGCCTTTCTCAAAAATCTGCCCAACGCTCCGAAATTTGAAAACGAAACAAAAGAACTGGAACGCCTCGAACAATCCAATACAAATATTACGGAACATAATAATACGGTAAAACTGTTTGCCGAAATTGTTGCGCTGCGTGAAAAGATTGCGTTGCAGAATCCGCTGCTTGATTTTTCAAATATCGTATTCATCAAACGGCATTACAACCCCGAACCGGAAAAACAAGGTAATCACATGGTTGATCAATTTTTCGGTTTTCATGCTGTTTCCGGCGGCGGACTTTTTGTTCTTGAAAATGCTTTTGATCCGAAAAAACGTACCGTTAAAAATCTGCTCGAACATAGCGCCGTTCACAGTACCGATCACAGTACCGATCACCGTACCGATCACAGTGCCGTTCACAGCGAAAAACGTCCGACAGGAAAAAAACTTGACGCAACATGGGGTTATCTTGCGCCGGCGCTTTCGTTTGACGCTACGAAAATTCTGTTCGCCGCCGCCGATACTTCGGAACAACGCCATTCTTATATCTGGACGGAAAATAATTGTTATCATCTTTTTGAAGTCGGCGCCGACGGTTCCAATCTTGTACAATTAACGGACGGACATTGGAATGATATTGACCCGTGTTATTTACCGAATGGGCGGATTGTGTTTATTTCGGAACGGCGCGGCGGTTTTGGTCGTTGTCATGCGCGTCCGTGTCCGAGTTACACGCTTCATTCGATGCTGCCCGACGGTAACGATATTGTGATGCTTAGTCCGCACGAAACAAATGAGTGGGCGCCGATGATTGACCGGAACGGAATGATTGTTTATACGCGTTGGGATTATGTTGATCGCGGTTTTAATCAGGCGCATCATCCTTGGATTACGTATCCTGACGGGCGTGATCCGCGTGCGGTTCAGGGGAATTATTCGGAAGAGGAAGGTTCCCGCCCGCATTTTGAAACATCATTTCGACCAATTCCCGATTCGCATAAACTAATCGGAACGGCGCAAGGACATCACACGCAATATTTTGGTTCCGTTATTTTGCTTGACCCGAATGTTCCCGACGACGAAGAAGGCAGCGACCCGATGGCGCCGTTGCGGCGTGTTACGCCCGAACAGCCTTTTCCCGAAGTCGAAAATCGTACGCATAGTCCCGATTCCGCAAATTACGGTCAG
Source organism: Planctomycetaceae bacterium (assembly GCA_031288765.1). GTDB lineage: Bacteria > Planctomycetota > Planctomycetia > Pirellulales > Thermoguttaceae > WRKP01. The sequence goes on along the minus strand of JAITQV010000064.1, from coordinate 3,240 downwards.
CCGTTTCCGATCAGCGAAGATTTTTATCTTGTCGTTTATGATTCGTTTAGCGGAATGAACAAAGGACATGCGAATAATTACGGAATTTATCTGTTGGATTCTTTCGGTAACAAGATTCTGCTTTACCGTGATCCGGCAATTTCGTGTCAATCTCCGATTGCCCTGAAACCGCGAACAATACCGCCGGTTATTCCGCATCAGACATTGGTCGGTTTTCCGCCCGCCGTAACAAATTCCGTTGCGGACGAAAAACTTCCCGATACGGGAATTGTCGGCATAACCAATGTTTATGAAACAAACCGTCCGTTTCCGGCGGGAACGAAAATTAAGGAGTTGCGTGTTGTTCAGGTTTTGCCCAAAACGACGCCGAATGCCAATGTTCCCTGGATTGGTTACGGAAATGAGACGGGCGCGCGAAAAGTTCTGGGAACTGTTCCGGTTAATTCGGACGGCAGTGTCCGGTTTGAGTTGCCGACGGATGTTCCGGTGTATTTTCAGGTGTTGGACGAGGAGGGAGTTGCGGTTCAAACGATGCGAAGCGCAACGTATGTCAAACCGGGTGAAACGTTGACGTGTCTCGGCTGCCATGAAGGTCGCCGGCGAAGTACCGCCAAACCAACCGTTTATCCTGCCGCATTCCGCAAACCCGCGTCCGTAATTCGCCCCGAAATGACCGGCTCCAATCCGTTCAATTATCCGGCGCTTGTTCAACCGGTTTGGGATAAACATTGTGTTTCCTGTCACGAAAAAGAAGCGGATGCGGGTAAAACGTTCCGATTGGGACGCGGCAAACCTGTTTCAAATTTGACGGCGCACTTTTTTGAATCGTATATTAAATTACGTCCGTATGTTTTTGTTTACAAGGGAAAATATCAAAAGGCATTTCCTGAGTTGATGGATCCGTTACCGTCTAACGGCAGCGCGTGGAATTCGTTTACGACGGCGCGAACATTTCCCGGACAATTCGGCGCCAATGCTTCACCGCTTTGGAAGTTGCTGAAGAAGGGGCATTATGATGTTTCGTTAACTCCGGCGGAATATCGGGCGATTGCTCTTTGGCTGGACAACAACGCCGACTTTTACGGCGCGTTCGAGCTGGAAACTCTCGAAGCCCAACGCAACGGACAACCCGTTAAATCGACATTAGAATAAAAGGAATATTTTGTATCTATTCAGTCCTTTGTTTTTTAACGCGGAACGCGCTGAAATTTTGCGGAATAAAGCAGAAGTTATAGTTCTGTAGTTTTCCGCGTCCTTTTCTGCGTCTTCCGTGTTAAAAGAACAATCCAAACAAAATAACCAATACGGCACATTTGCCCAAATATGCGACGCAGAGACTCCTCCGCATGGTGTGTTTACCTCTCTGAACGGCGTATCTACCTTAAAAATTAAACGGTTCATAATTTTAAGGTATTCGGTTTAGAAACGAGGGCTGAAAGGACAAACCTCTGAATTTTCAGTCGGCTATCACCGACGCAATCGTTTGGCGAGGGGCTTTCACCCAACGATTGCCTACCTTGTGTTGACATACTTTTAGAAAAAAATTCCGCTTGCGTCCTCCACTAATAACTATTCACTATAAACTATTAACTACTATGGTTGTTTTGTTCGGAGCAAAGCCGGAAAATTTGACCGAATTGTATTATTATGCAGCAATTTTGGGCGAATTTGTATCTTTTTGAAGCATTCGGACGTGCAAAATACCGAAATTGTAGAACAGCAGCGACCAATTGTAGAACAACAATGACCAATTGTAGAACAGCAACGACCAATTGTAGAACAGCAATGAGCAATTGTAGAACAGCAATGACCAATTGTAGAACAGCAACGACCAATTGTAGAACAGCAACGAGCAATTGTAGAACAGCAACGAGCAATTGTAGAACAGCAACGACCAATTGTAGAACAGCAATGACTGATTGTAGAACAGCAATTGGTTAATGTAGAACAACATTTTTCGATATTTTTGGGGTTCATGATTGGTTTTTTAGGTTTTTGTCGTCTATAAGTTTGTAGGGACAAGTCAGGCAATCTCGCTTGCCGAAGTGTTTTCCGCCGACGGTTTTCACCTACGCCCGCCTACCTTATGATTTCAAACTTTTATCGAAAATTCCGCAAACGGATTTCCAATCAAAACGGGTTGGGATTTGCCCGATATAGCGTCATTTTTTCCTCTTGACGGCGATTCCGAAATACATTATGATTCCCCCCACGTCAGAAAAAATCGCGGCGGTTGGTGTTCGCGATGTTTTGAAAATAATTCCATAATTCTATGCAAGAAAGGATTCTTCTATGAATTTCAATTTTTTTGAATGGGTTCGTGATGGTGTAAAACGTTCGGTTCTTCTTGGGGTTTCCGACGCAGTCGAAACAATGGGTATGCCCCACGACGAAGAATCGTCAAAAGATAAAATCCTGAGTTTTCTTCAGGATAGCTCGCACGCCCAAACTCCGCAACGCCGGATTTCAGGCGGTTCCGCTGCCGCATCCAGCCCGCGGAAACTCGGACGCTCCCTCAACGATATTCATGCCGCTAAGGATGCCACCTGATGATTATCACAATTGACGGACCCGCCGGAGCCGGAAAAAGTACGGCGGCATGTTTTTTAGCCCACACACTTACGGAATATTCCGGCAAAACTTTCGGATACCTCGACACCGGTTCCCTGTATCGGGCAATCGCCCTGCTTGGATTACGCCGGCACGTCAATTGGGATGCTCCCAGCCAAATTGAACGCCTAGTGTTTGATATTACGCTTACCTCAAAAAAAGGAAGAACACTTCTCAACGGCGAAGATATTACGGAATCGGTTCGTTCACCGGAAGTTACCGAAAAAACACATTACGTAGCGGATAACCCGTCAATCCGCTCCTTTATGAGCTCTTGCCAACGCAATATTGCCAAACTAGTACTCCAAGACGGCAGGGGGATTGTTACGGAAGGACGCGATCAAGGAACGGTGGTTTTCCCTGACGCCCCCGTCAAGTTTTTCCTGACCGCAACTCCCGAAGAACGAGCCAAACGGCGATTCATTGAATTACAAGAATCCGGCATACAAGGAGATGTCAATGAAATCTTCCTCAGTATTACCAAACGTGACCGGCAAGATATTGCCCGAACTGTCGGAGCCTTGCGCGAACCGGATAACGCTATAAAAATTGTTTCCGACGGAATCTCTCTGGAAGATGTCGTAAACCAAATGTTTCAGGAAAGTATGAAAATTCTACACAATTTATCCG
>JAITQV010000676.1 GCA_031288765.1 Planctomycetaceae bacterium | reverse complement strand
TTGTTTGAAACCGCCATAGCGGTTTTTCCCGACTGAGTTTTAATAAGCAACATTGCCGCACCGATTCCGTCCGCCAAAGTAACCGCCGCATCACACGCCGCATGTGTAACGGAAGTTGTTCGGGACAGACGATGCGTCAACGCCAAACGTTCCGCCAAAACCTTTTCCGTTTCAACCGCAATCCGATGCATCATTCGGACGGTTTCAAGCGGAAATTCACCAACCGCCGTTTCTCCCGACAACATACAAGCATCCGTCCCGTCAAGAATCGCATTGGCAACATCGGTCGCTTCGGCTCTCGTCGGCAATGTCTGATGATGCATGCTTTCAAGCATTTGTGTTGCAACAATAACCGGTTTTGATTTACGGCGGCACGTTTCGATAATTCTTTTCTGAACCACCGCAATCCGAGCAATATCAAATTCTACACCAAGATCGCCCCGTGCAACCATTATCCCATCGGCAACATCAACAATTTCCTCAATACGTTCAACCGCTTCGGGTTTTTCGATTTTGGCAATAATGTGCGGAATATCAGACCAAAATCCCGTGTTACTGTAAATGGTGTCAACGAGAATTTTACGGAGTTCGAGAATATCTTCGGGACTGCGGACAAAACTCAGCCCAAGAAAATCAACCCCGGCACCAACCGCCCATTTCGCATTATCAATGTCCGCCTGTTGAAGTGTTTTAATACTGAGTTTTGTTCCGGGCAAATTGACACCTTGCCGGCTTCGCACTGTTCCGCCCTGTATTACCGTACAGACAATAGAATCGGAGCTCTTTTCCGTAACCCGCAATACAACCGTTCCGTCCGCCAACATGATTTTGTCATCAATATTCACATCATCAATTAAGGGTTCATACGTTGTGGTGAAAGTATGAGGTTCTGCGGTTGTTTTCCCACGAACAAATTTCATCGGAATTTCTGTTGTACACTGATAAACATCGCCGGGAATTTCGCCAAGCCGCATTTTCGGACCGGCAAGATCAACCAGAATACCAGCTGTAACTCCAAGTTGTTTGCTAACTTTTCGAATCCGGTTAAGCCGTGTTTGAGCCTGATCCGTGCCGCCGTGAGCCATATTGATCCGAAAAACGTCAACCCCCGCCAATATCAGTTGTGCCAACATCTCTTCCGTGTCGCTGGCAGGACCAACTGTTGCAACTATTTTTGTGTGTGAAGGACGAAGCTGCGGAAATGTAAGGTTCGTTGTCATAAAAAATAGAAAATGTTAAAGTAAATTTCTCAACATATACGGCAAATTCAAAACATAATCGCCGTGATCATTTGAAACATCAGACCTCATGAAAACAATTTGAAATATCTAGGTAAAACCAAACCGAATTTACTTAATAAATATAGACCTGTTTTCCCATAACCTTTCTGTTACTTAAGGGGAGGACTATCAAACTGAGGTATTTTCACAATATCAAATACTGTGCCAATCCGAAAAACATAAGAAGTGAATTATCTTTAACTCTTTTTATTCAATAGAGTTATCAATATTTTGTTGTAAGCTTATTCGCTCGGAATTTCTTACATTTTAGTTTTGAATTACACCTCAAAACAATCTTTCCTACATTTTTGTAAAACTTTCTTACATTTTTGTAGAATTTTAACAGGATAAAAGTCTCCGTTTTAATAGTAAACTTAATAGTAAACACTTTCTGCTTTTTAAGATTATCTTGGTGTACTTTACGGTTGAAATAGAAAATAGAAATACAAGCCCGCAAAAAAACAATCGGCGGAATTATGAAACAGACTATCGGAGACTTCGGCTTGACGATTGATGGGATTGGCAGTACCGTTAATTGGAATTTTTATGAACAGTTACACCGAATGATTGGGTTTATTCCTGAAATCAACCGGTTTTTCCTTAAATTCCATTTGTAACTGTCTATATTTTATTAACCACAAAATACACGGAAAAAGTAGTCCGCAGATGCCGCAGATTTTCGTTAATGTTCTGTTTTTTATCAACCCTATTGTAGCATTTTTAATTAAAGACAAAACAAATAAAAAATTGAAATTAAAATTTTAGTATTTTTAATCTATTGATATGTCTTGTTGTTTCAAACTCTCAAAAAATAATCGGTGAAAATCTGCGTCATCTGCGGACTATTTTTTCCATATATTCAGCGGTTAATAAATAGACAATTACGATCAATCGACAACATGAACATATAGAACATTCCTGTAACCGCTCTCCGCAATAATCCCCAAAATATGGACAACACGATCTCCATGATTCAAATATCCGTTTATTTTTCCGGCTTCAATAACACTCATCAGATTTTCCTGCGGATTTTCCGGCACATTGATAAGCGGGAAAATTCCCCAGTAAAGATTCATCCGTTGCAATGCCCGAATATTGGAACTCGTCCCAACACAAAGTGTAAAACAACGTTTGTTTGAAACCGCCATAGCGGTTTTTCCCGACTGAGTTTTAATAAGCAACATTGCCGCACCGATTCCGTCCGCCAAAGTAACCGCCGCATCACACGCCGCATGTGTAACGGAAGTTGT
>JAITQV010000649.1 GCA_031288765.1 Planctomycetaceae bacterium | reverse complement strand
TTAGACCTTTTCGCTAACTTACAAATATCCCGACAATAGGGATTCAACCCTATTGTCAAGTAACCGAATAGATACGGAATTTTTATTTTTCACGATTCCAGTACGATGTTTTTAGCGGTTTGCCGGAAGAAGCGGATACCTTCGGCGACGAGGGGTTGGTTATTATCCCAATCGGATTCGTACTCGATGGAGAAGGGCGCGTTAACACGTTGTGCGGCGCATTCTTTTAGGATATCGCCGATTTTGCAAACACCTTTACCGAGCGGAATATCGCGTTTATCTTCGTTGAGGTCTTTGATGTGAAAGCTGACGATCCGTCCTTTGAATTTTTTCACACATTCGAGCGGGTCAAGACCGCTGCGGTACCAATGTCCGGTGTCACAGCAAGCGCCGATGCGTGTGCTGCAATCTTTAAGTTGATCGAGAACGGTTTGCGGATCCCAATAGATGGACGGTTTGGGATGGTTGTGCAAACCGACACTGATACGGTATTCTTCGGCTAATTTGTTAATTTCCGCCAATTGATTGAAGGCGGGTTCGCAGTTGAGTACGGAGATACCGGCGGCGGCGGCAAATTCAAAATGTTCACGGTTGCCGGGGCAAACGCCCATGGCGTGCGGGACGCATTCATTTTCAGCCAGCAATTCGCGGAATTGTTTGAAGGCGTTTTTATTTTCGGGTTTAAGCAAATCGGGACCGACTTTGACATCGATCTCTTTGGACAATTTTTGTCCGCTGAACAGTTCAAAGCCGGCAACACCGCAAGCCCGGACTTTTTTAACGGCTTCATCGAAGGGGAAGCGGTTGAAGGAATAGATTTGGGGACCGATTTTCCAGCCGAGAATATCGGCATAGGTTTTGTTTTGACTGTTGGGTTCTTCTTGAGCGGAAGCGGGAGTCAACAGTTGGGAGCCGAACAATACGGTAGTGCCGAACAATACGGTATTGTGTAAGATTTCACGTCGTGTTGTCATAAAATTTTCTCCTTTTGGGAACGGGTTTGAAACAAACGGAGTCCGGTATTACCGAAGTGGTTTACCGGTTTGGAGAGAGGAGTTTAACAGATTGTTGTGGCGATTGCAATAGATTCGCTGATAGAATTGCAAAATACGGAAATCTTGCAAGACATTGTCAATAAAAGGTAGGCAACCCTTCGCCGAAGGGTTTTCACCCAACGATTGCCTACCTCTTGATTAGAAATCTTTTAAGAAAAAATTCCGCTGAAATATTACTGAAAACCTGTATCTGCGAAAATCCGAATCTGTGAAAATTTGCGTAATCTGCGGACTATTTTTTCCATGTATTCCGTGGTTAAATAAGATGGACGGTTCCCGCCGGAATATTGCCGGTTTTTACTTCATTCCGGCAATGGCTTCGGCAACATTCTGAGCATGTTCCCGCACTCGCCGATAAGCATTGAATTGCGTGTTGAACGCAATCACAATTTGCGGATCAAATTTTTCTTCCGACATCCGCTTAATAAAAAGATCACGAATTATTTTCGCCTTTCGCGTAAGACTATGCCCCTGAGCATGAACCTCCGTCGTTAAATCGGTAAAATCAGTTCTCCGCGCAGAATAAAAACGAATTATCATTGCAATATATTCTTCAATGTCGTTGTGTAACTCCTTGAATTCGGACTTTTGCGGTTCAGGAATTGCAAGATCGTCTTTCCGCATTTTCAGGTCGGACTTGAGAATCACAATCAAATAGTCGCTGATCGATTCCAACTCATCCGCCATACGAAGCTGCTGATGCGCCGCATCGCCGATATCGTGCGAAATATTGCCCGAAAGCAAACTCGATGTATATTCAATAATCTCATCCTGTAACGTGTCAAGTTCCTCTTCCTGATGAAAAGCACTGTCAATGACTTTTTGATCCGGTTTTTCCGTGTCAATAATCGCCGCAACCTTTTCCAACAGCCGAAGACAACTATTCCCCATCCGAATCACTTCAATTCGTGAACGTTCAATCGCCATCGCCGGAGTTTCAAGCCGCCGAATACCAAGCGTCGTCAACCGCGATTGCGCTTTTTCCGTTTCGTTTTCTTTTTCCCGTACATAATACATCAGAAATTTTGCCATATATCCGGTGAACGGCAGGAATACAACCGTATTGACAAGATTAAACACCGTATGTGTCAGCGCAATCCCCACTTTCGGATCACGAATCAATCCGGTTTCCGGATCCGTCCCGACAATGTAACAAATCATGGGAAGATACAGCCACCGGAAAACCGACGAAACCCACAAAACTCCAAGAACATTGAACAACACGTGAAAATAAGCCGCTCGTTTGGCATTGGTCGAAGAACCGATTGAAGCAAGAACCGCCGTAATTGTAGTTCCGATATTTTCTCCAAGCACCAACGCGGCTGCCGTTTCAAAGCGGATCACTCCGATTGCCGCAAGCGAAATCGTAATCCCCAGTGTTGCCGAAGACGACTGAACAATCAACGTCAAAATACAACCGATGGCGATACAAAAATAAACTCCGGTTTGGGTGCCGGCGGAAAATGTTTCCAGCCATGTTGAAAATGCCGGTAAATCCCGAAGCGGTACAAAACCTTGCTGCATCAGTTCAAGACCGAAAAACACAAAACCCAGCCCAAGAAAAATCATTGCGAGAAAACGTGTCCGCTCAATCTTAGAAAACAAATAAATCAGCCCCGCCACGCCAATCATGTGCAATCCGTATTTGCCGATATTGAGCGTCAGAATCCAGCCGGTAATTGTCGTACCGATGTTCGCTCCCATAATGACGCCGATACCTTGAGAAAGAGTCATAATCCGGCTGTTGATAAAACCAACCACCATTACTGTTGTAACACTGCTGGATTGAATAATTGACGTTACACCAAACCCGACAAGAACAGCGGAAAAACGGTTCTCCGTAACAGTTGCAATTAACTTGCGGAGACCGGGACCGGCAACCAGTTGGAGACCGTCGGACATCTGGCGCATTCCGAGCAGAAAAATCCCCAAACCGCCAAGTACGGAAAAAAATATCATCCCATAATCCGGCGTCCATGCCTCCAATGAAACATGATCATAGAAAACACGTCCCGAATCCGGTTTTTCAATTCGGAGAATAATCCGGCTGGTTCCGGTTTTTTTCCACCGAAGCCGAAGTTTGCCGTCCGACACTTCCGCCTCTACAACATCTTTTTCACCGCCGTCTTCCAAAACAACCACCGGCTGAACTTCCTTGAAATCATCGAACTTTTCATATTCGCCGCTAAGATAGGTTGTTATCGTCAACCCCGGTTGAAAAAGTATCCGTTGATCGGGAAACAAGCGGATAAATTCATGTTCCGATTCGGAAGCCCCAAGCGGCAGCACCAAAAGAAAAAAAAGAAAGAAAACCGTAAAAAAATACCGCAACGGTTTACCGGAATTTATTGGGAAAAATTTCATGCCGTTGTTCACAAAGCAAGGAAGATTCTGACTAAAATACATTCGAATTAAAACACAAAAACAATTTTCCTGCGGATAAGTTCCCATTCAAAATTGATCGGAGCATTTAGTAATAAGATAAAAGAATAACAGATCGCCGAAAATTGGCAAGACATGAGAACATTCTCAAATCCCAAACCTCAAATCACAAACCACAAAATTTTAAGAGTAATTTCTTTTTTTGCGAACTTTGTTATAACTATGTTTTGAACGGAGATGTTGGTAAATTATAGAGGTGATAAGAGAATGTCTTCCGTTTGCCATGATTTTGCTATATAAAATAAGCAATAAACAGTTTTACCGGTTGCGGTAAAAACCGGTTGTTTTGTTTCCCCTTTGGAAAAACAGGAGAATTAAAATACTTTGGACTCAATTAATACTATCAAATCGCGTCTTACATTGTTTTATCTGGATTATTTGCAACATCATGACGTTTCTCTGTTTATTGAGCAGACCGGACGTTATTACACGCAGCCGGCGCTTCTTCGGCTGACCGCATCGAAACAAACGGACACACGCCGTGCCGCCGCATTGATTCTTGGTTTTGTCGGAACTTATCAGGCAAATCACGCATTGGGGAGACTTCTTACCGATGAAGACCGAAGCGTCCGGCTGTTAGCCGAAAACAGTTTGAAAAACATTTGGACTCGTGACGGTTCCGAACAACAACGGCATGATCTGTACGAAATTATGCGTCAAATCAGTCGGCAGAATTTTGAAGAGGCGGTTCGGCGTGCGAATATTTTGTTGGAGGAATTTCCGTTGTTTGCCGAAGCCCGAAATCAAAGAGCTATTGCGTTGTTTGCTTTAGGTTCTTTTCAGGATGCGATAGCGGATGCGGCTATTGTTCTTGACTTGAATCCTTATCATTTTGGAGCGGCAATCGGTATGGGACATTCTTATTTGCAACTCAAAAATCGTGAACAAGCGATTGCATGTTTTCAGCAAGCTCTCCATATCAATCCGAATCTTGAAGCGGTTCGCCGTCATTTGGAACGAATTCAACACCAGTCCAATAAATGGTAATTATATTCAAAATTGTCTCCAAACGGTCTTTAATTTCCAGTAAATAAAGTTATCTATATCTATTTAGTGATTTGTAGAGCAATTGTCTGTTAGGGCAACTGTTGAACAATTATACAAAACCAACCTTATTTTCGACCTGATTTTTCCGAACATAGGGCTGAAAGTCCTATGTTCAGGTAATTGAATAGATACAAAGGAATAATAAATAGAAAAAACTCTTTGCCTGTTTCATTCTTTGGAATGAGGGTTCCGTTTCATGAAATGAAAGTTTCTTACCATGAAATGAGGGTTCCATTTCATGAAATGGAAGTTTCCCGCCATGAAATGAAAGTTTCCTACCATGAAATGAAAGTTTCCCGCCATGAAATGAAAGTTTCCCGCCATGAAATGGAAGTTTCCCGCCATGAAATGAAAGTTTCCCGCCATGAAATGGAAGTTTTCCGCCATGAAATGGAAGTTTCCCGCCATGAAATGAAAGTTCCGTGCCAAGGAGCGAAAGTTCCGTTCTTGGGAATGGAATTGCCGTAAAAGCTTACAAATGTTAAATTTATCGGCAGATTGTTTTCGGAAATCATTTTTTCTTATATCCTGAAAGTCCGCAGATGACGCAGATTTTCACAGAGGTGGATTTTCAATAATATGCATTTATTCGGTAATTTATTTTCAGTATTAACATATTTCCAATATTAACACTGAATCTTAACCTTGCAAGGGGTGTAATGTGCATAACCGTAGGCAGAGGGAAGCGCAACCTACGGCT